>JARRKW010000012.1:0-9494 GCA_037387645.1 Desulfuromonadaceae bacterium | reverse complement strand
TAACCAAGGGGTGGAGAGGGACGCGAAATTGCGGGGTGCCTTTTCTGTAGCGGTTTTCCGCGCGCCCCTCACCCCAAACGTTAGGCACAAAAATGAAAAACAAAAATTTTGGTATTTAAATCATGCGTTTTCATGATTTCCATTTGGACAAGTATGAAGTTTCAAATTTCGGTGAAAACATCGGCTTTCACTTGATCTTTGATTATCCCGGCCAGAAAAGGGAAGAGTCATTTATAACCTTTTCAGAGGTGGCTCTTTACCATTTCATCCATGTGAGCCCAACAATCATTCTTGATATTGTAGAAATCTCAATCGCAGAAATAATCAATGAATGGGGTGCAAAAATTTCAGAGTGGAATCGAATGCATGGGGTTAGCCTTTGGGCTGACACCCTAGAGAACTACTGCAATAGACTTCAATCCGAAGGCTACAAAGCGTGGCGTATTGAGTCTTCGATCGGGTTTTATGGTTTTGTTATTGCGAAGAGAGTAAGCAATGCCTAACAAAGCGCTGAGCCGGATGGTTGAGACAGCAGTGGTTCACGAAAAGGGTCTACTAGGCCGATCCAGTCTACGCCACCGGCTAGCTTGACCGTTGGGCATGGAGAAAACAATGGCTTCACTTGAACAACTTGTCCTTCTCTTAGGCGAAGCACTGAATAAAATGATGAAATCGGTCAAGGAAATTGCCCGGTCATCCCGGGGTCGGACCAAATCAACTGACTGAAATAACATATGAATTTTTGAGAATACCTGCCGAAAACAACCTTATAGGCTTGTTTTTAGCATCAAAATGGCCGGTATAAGCCGGAAATATCCCCACTGTTTTTCACATACCTTGGCCTGCCGGGACACTCAGCCTTCGAGATCCTGCCGATCCTCGGATTCCACTTCCGAACGGCCGAGCCAATAGCAGGCAAGCGGCGCGGGAATCTTCAAGGCCTTGATGTCCTCGGTAGCGGAAAGGGGTAAAATCCCGAAATCGGCGGCATCCTTGGTGATGACATAGCCGCGGCTGACCTTACGCTCCTGGCAGAACTGGACCAATCCCTTCAGGTCGGACATCGCAACCTTCTGCCCGCGATATTTGACCTCGAATGGAACCAGTCTTTTGCCGGTGTCGGCGATGATGTCCACCTCCTGGTCTTTCTTGCCGCGCCAATAGGAAAAGGAGATGCTGCGCTGGTAATAGCGGCTGAAGACATGTTTGAAAAAAGCCGTCTCCACCGCCTGGCCGAGCATGAGGGTATCTTCTAGAAGCTCTTTCCCCTTGAGCATGACACCGGGGGCGATGGCGGCGTCGGCAAGGTAAACCTTGGATCGGCCGCGCAGGATCTCCTTGCCGTAGCCGAAGGGGCGCAGCCGATAGATCAGGTGGGTCGCTTCGAGCAGGTCGATGAAGTTGTTGGCGGTCCCTTTTTTGACTTCCAAATTGCCGCACAGGGCCTGGATGTCGAGCAGGCCGCCGTCGTGAAGACAGAGATAGAGAAACGTCTGTTCCAGTTCAAGGACCCGTCTGACGCCGAACAGCGCGGTCATGTCGCGTTTGAGGACCTTGTCGACGATGTCCTCGCGGAGCAGCTTCTGGGCCAGGGTGATGCTGCTGACCAGCGAGCTTTGCGGAAAACCGCCACGCAGCAGGTATTCGTGGAACAGACCGGTCAGCGGGCGGGCGTTTTCCCCGATGCGGGCAAACCAGGTGGGGGACTGGTCGAAGAGCCCGGCCAGGGTGGAGACGACGGGGAGGTCGGGAACTGGGTCGCGGCGGATCTGCAGGTATTCGTAGAAAGAGAGGGTGGCCAGCCGAATGGTGTGCCAGCGTCCTACTCCAGATTCAAGCCCTTCGGTCTCCAGCGGGGTTGCCGAGCCGGTGACGGCGATGCGCCGGCGTTTCTCGAAGTCAACCTGGTGCTTGAGCCAGACCTGCCAATCCTTGGTCGCCTGGATTTCATCAAGAAAGAGATATTCGATGCCTTCGCGAACAGGCTCGAACTCATTCCAGAGTTGCAGCAAACCGTCGAGCCCGATCAATTTGAGCAACGGATGGTCAAAGGTCGCGTAAAGGATGTTGGTGGGGGGCACGCCCCTGTCGAGGAGTTGGTCGATGGCCTGGAGGAACAGGGTGGTCTTGCCGACCTGACGGGCTCCCGAAAGGAGCAGCGCCCTCCCGGCGGGCGGGTCTTGCAGCCAATCGCCGATTTCCCTGAATGCCGCCCGGCGCCACGAGGGGAGTTCCGGAAATCGCCCACCGGACCACCAGGGGTTGTAACGGCGAAGCACGGCAATAAGCTCGGCATAGGATGCAATCACTTAAAAACCCCCTAATTTATAGCTTTAAGATCAGTATACTGATCTTATATCGACCCATCAAGCCATTTTTCCACAATTTGTAAACTTAGTTCACGAATTGTAAACCAGCCCCCCTCTCTTTCCCTGCGCATTCAACGCGATTGACGATCAGCGATGAGCGACATTGAGCCTAAACGAAAAAATCCTCCCCATGGACCACCAGACGGTCCGAATCCTCCTTCTCGCAAACCTGGATTTTTCTACCAGGAAGGAAAAAATCGCGGCTGAAGCCGCGCCCACGGTTCAATATGGCCCCTGAGGAATGTAAGCGCCACCAGAGGGCAGACTGCGAACGGACTTCGCTTACATTTCCCCATTCCTTACCTTTCCGGCCACCTAATTTTTGGTGGAGGGCACGCCCCGGTCGAGGAGTTGATCAATGGCCTGCGGGAACGGGGTGGTCTTGCCGACCTGACGGGCCCCCGAGAGGAGCAGCGCCCTTCCGGCGGACGGGAAACTTCTCCGATTTCGTTTTACCGGCTCACCGCTCAATGGAAAATGGGTTTTAAAATGGATGTTTGAATGCATAAGTAGCTAAAAGCACAAACCTTCGGAGGATGTCTGCGAGGCACAGGAAAATCTCCGTTTCCCCCTTGACTTTACTTATCATGAATGTCCCCTGAATTATGTCGGGGCCGCCTGGCCCTACCTCGACACCTGCCGGGTCAGAAAAGCATCCAATCGGTTGGCGAAGCTCTGCCGATCGCTTGGGCTCATAGGAGGCGGTCCACTGGTCTCGACGCCACTACCACGCAGTTCATCCAGGACATTGCGCATCATCAATCGCTCGCCGATATTGTCCCCCGTCAGCAGATTGCCGCGCGGGTCGAGGACATGTCCCCCTTTATCAATGACGGCCGCAGCCAGCGGGACGTCGGCGGTGATCACCAGGTCGCCGGGTTGCAGTTCCGCGACAATGCGATCATCGGCGACATCGAAACCAGCACCGACCTGGAGGCCCCGAATGTATTGCGACTTGGGAGTACGCAGCGGTTGATTGGCCACCAGAGTCAAGGGGATGCGGCGCTTTTCGGCGGCGCGATAGAGAATATCCTTGATGACGCGTGGGCAGGCGTCGGCATCGACCCAGATCTTCATGGGACTCCTGTACGGGTAAAATGTGCCGGTTTGGCGGGAGGGACTCTAGCACGTTCCGGAAACGAATGCTAGAGTGGTAGCAAGCGAAGAGGGAACCTGAAACCAGCCGGCTTTGCCGTTAGGAATCCCCCCCTTAATAAACGAGCGCTGCGCGGATGGAGGTGGCCAATAAAAAAACACCTGGCCGTGTTATGCACTGTGGCAGCCTTGCTGCTGTCCAGCCTGGCCAAACCGGCCCTGGCGCAGGAACCCGGCGGGGACCTACGAGTTTCTCTCCCGCATCCATTGCGGTGAAACCGTGGAAACCCGGAAAACCACCCTGGTTATCCTCTGACTAGCCCCAGGGTAACGAACCGCGAAGCCCACCGGCAGGAGTAAAATTATCAGCAGTCCAATTTTTGCCAACCCAGGGGAGGTCTGTGAAAGAACGGTTCGATCCACGCGAGGTCTATCGTTACGATCCTAAGCAGGATCTGCTCTATATCGATATCGCCCTCGATTATTATCGGGAGATCTACAACGAATGGGATTTTTCGCCCCAGATCAACCGCGACCTGGACGAGGACCTGCTCGAATATCTGGAGAATTGCTGCGCGGAAATCCCGGCCCGGCAGAACATCAGCATCTGCCTCAACCTGCCGGAGGCGGTCTACGATCCCCTGCGCGAAGAACGCTCCCGAGAGGGTTTTAGAAATTACTTCACCTACCTGATTCGCCGGCAGCTGCGCTGGTCCAGGATCTTCAGCAAAAAAATCCTCCTGTTTCTGGCCCTGGGCACCTTCCTGATGCTCTGCGCCTCCCTGTTGGAACCGCTGACCAACCGGACGCCGCAAACCCGTTTTCTGGCGGAAGGGATCCTGGTGGGCGGCTGGGTCTGTTTCTGGGAGGTTTTCTCCATCCTCTTCTTCAGGCTGTCCGACCATCGCCAGAAGGTTCGCACCTTCCGGCGGCTGCTTGCCGCCCAGATCCTGTTCCGCTATCGGCCGACCGCGGCAACCGATCCGCTTCCCTGATGCCCTTCAGGGCGCCGGCTCCCGCTCCCGAAACAGGGTCAGCTCCCAAACATCCGCATTGGTATCGTGCCGGAGAATATAGGTATCGCCTTCCACTGCGGCAACCTTGAAATAGCGATGTTCCGGTGCCAGCCAGCGGTCGAGGACGCTTGCCACCTCGACCGGGCGATCCCCCAGATAGAACCGGCGCGGCGTTTCCTCGCCGCGATAGCCCGCATAACAGACCACCCGAATCTGGAAAAACCGCTCACTCATTCCGCTCCGATCCCAACCCGGATTATTCAGGGAATTTCCGCTGCTGCCATCAATCGATTTGGTTCTGCGGTGGCTGGATCAACTCGCTGCGGCAAACGGGGCAGCGGCCCGGTTTCTTCAGACGGTCGCGCTTGCTGAAAAGGAAACCGCAATCCTGGCAGACCGCCGGCAGAATTTTCAGGGCAAAGCCGCTGCGTTGCAGGCTCAGCCGGAGATGCTGCAGGTGGGGATACACCTCCCGTTCCGAACTCCGCAGCTGGGTCGAGAGCTCCCGCACCGTCAGGGACTGCTGCTGCAACAGCGCCAGCATCCCCTGGCGAATGGTTTCTCCGCGCTGGGCCGGAATCGGCTCCTTTTTCGATCCCTCTTTAGCCATCGCTGCCTCCTTCCCTGGAGCACTCTCCGCCGGTCATGGGCACGAAAACGACACTGAGAATATCACGGGTGTGCAGCTCTCCCGCGTCATCCTTCTCCACCAGCAGCAGTTCCTGGGTCATGTACGGGAAGCCCACCGGGATGACCAGCCGCCCTCCCGGCCGCAACTGGACGGTCAGGGCCGGGGGAATGTGACTGGCGGCTGCCGTGACGATGATGCCGTCAAAGGGGGCCTGCTCCGGCCAGCCGCTATGACCGTCGCCGATGCGGACCTCGATGTTGTCATACCCCAATTGCGCCAGCCGCTGAATCGCTTGTTCGGCCAGTTCGGGAATGATTTCCAGACTGTAGACCTGTCGCACCAGCTGCGCCAGAATCGCCGCCTGGTAACCGGAACCGGTCCCGACCTCAAGGATGCTGTGGTGCGGCTGCGGCTCCAGCAGGTCGGTCATCAGGGCCACCATATAGGGCTGGGAAATGGTCTGCCCCTGCCCGATGGACAGGGGACCGTTATCGAAAGCATGCCGTTGCATTGCTTCCGGCACAAAGGCATCGCGCGGCACCTGCCGCATGGCCTCCATGACCGCCGGACGGAATGCCGAGCGCCCGGTCTGTCTGGCGGTCAGCCGGGCTTCTTCGGCAATGGTGCTCAGCATTTCCTCGATTTGGTACGCGCGCATCAGCGCCCCCCTGCTGCCGGATTGTTGGCAGGCCTCCCACTTTATTATTTTATCCTCATTTTTCGCTAAACACAGCGAGCCGAGTTCAAGCCAGCCCGGAAAACCTCTTTGCAACCTCCCTCCGTAAGGAGATAATCAGAGCGCCATCTTTGGTAACATCGAACAAGGGGAATCCATTGTAACCTTTAAACCTTCAACAACAGCGGAAAGGGACAACCATGGAGAGTCAACGCCAAGTCCTGGCCAACGCCGATATCGCCGAAATCCTGCTCGCCCCGCCGCCGGGCCATCAGCACCTGCGGGCCACCATCCGGCTGCACTCGGGGGAGGAAATCGTGCTGCAGGAGGCGACGGTGGCCAATCTGGTGCGCGCTTACGTAGGGATCAAAACCCATCCGCAAAGAACCAGCTGCCGCCTGGTTGGCCGGGAGTTGACCGAGGCCGAGCGCAAGGGCGGGTTTGCGCTCTGGCAGCTGCTGGAGGAGGACGAAGGGAACGGATAGTCCCCTCGCGCAAGACCTAGCGCCCCAACCGTCCGTCGGTCGGTCGGGGCGCTGTTTTCAGCGAATAAAGTGGAACCAGGCCTTGTCTTCCTGTTCCGGTGGGGTGATGGTTCCCTTGCCGTGTTCCACCAGTTTCAGCAGCCAGGCCATGTTTTTGCCCAGCACCCGCATGATCTGGCTTCCTTCCAGGTCCTTTTCCACCTCCCCCGGGGTGCGGCCGTGAATCACGTTCCAGTAGTTGGAGGTCGGCATAAGGATCTCGGCATAATTGAGAAAATTATTCAGCTGCTCGAAGGCCGGCAGCCCGCCGGAACGCCGCACCGCCACCACGGCGGCCCCCACCTTGTGGCGCAGCAGACTGTGGTTGACGCCGCAGACGAAAAAGGCCCGATCCAGAAAGGATTTCATCGTCCCGCCCAGGGCGGCAAAATGTACCGGAGAACCGAGCAGGATGCCGTCCGCCCCCTTCATCTTCTGGATCCATTCGTTGACCTCGTCGCCGGGCAGCACACACTGCTCATCCATGGTCTTGACACACTTGTAACAGGCGGTGCAGCCCCGGATCATCTTGCTGCCGACCTGCACGATCTCGGTTTCGATCCCTGCCTTTTCCAGCTCGGCGGTCACCATTTTCAGGGCATGCCAGGTGTTGCCTTCCCGGTTGGGACTGCCGTTGAATGCCACGACTTTCATAGTTCCTCCTTTGTCTCTGGGTTGAGTCCTTATCAATTCAATCGGCCATTGGGAAATTGTCAACCGACTTTGCGATCCGCCCTGCCCTCGGCCTACCGGCTTCCCCCGCCGAGCACCCGGTACAGCGTCACCCGATTGGCAAGCCGGGTCAAGCGGGTATCGATGAGGTTCTGCTGGGCGCGGTAGAGGGCACGCTGCGCATCGAGCACGTTCAGGTAGCTGTCCACCCCCTGCTCAAAACGGGCCTGGGACAGCCGGTAGCTCTCGGCGTAGGCGGCGGTGAGAGCTTGCTGCGCGGCCAGTTGCTCCTCGATGGTGCCCCCCTGGGCCAGGGCATCGGCCACCTCCCGAAAGGCGGTCTGGATCGCCTGCTCGTAGCGGGCCACGGCGATGTCCCGGTCGACCTGGGCGACCTGCAGCCGGGCCCGGTTGCTGCCGGCATTGAAGATGGGCAGAGAGATCTGGGGAACGAACAGCCAGCTCCGAGAGCCTGCCTCGAAGAGGCCGGAAAGTTCATTGCTGCCGCTGCCGATGGAACCCGTCAGGGCGATCCGGGGGAAGAAGGCGGCGCGGGCGGCGCCGATGTTGGCATTGGCCGCCTGAAGCAGATGCTCCGCCGCGAGGATGTCGGGCCGACTGAGCAGGACCCCCGAGGGCAGGCCGGGAGTGAGCGCCTGCAGGGCGGAAGACTCCGCTGCCAGGGCGGTGGGCAATCCTTCGTCGGCGAGGGGCGTACCGGCCAGCAGGCTCAGGGCATTGCGGTCCCGGGCCACCAGGGTGGTCAAACGGGCGATTTCGACCCGCGCCGCCTCGACACTGGTCCGGGCCTGATTGAGGTCGAGAGCCGAGGCAATGCCGGCCTCGGTGCGACTCTGGACCAGATTGTAAGCGGCCTGCTGGTTGGCCAGGGTCTGCCGGGCCAGCTGCAGCCGCTCCCGGTCGGCGGCGAGGGACAGGTAGCTGATGGCCACTTCGGAGACCAGGCTGATCTGCACGCTGCGCCGGGCCTGCTCGCTGGCGAGAAACTGTTCCAGGGCCTGTTCCTTGAGACTGCGGATGCGGCCGAAGAGGTCGAGCTCGTAGGCGCTGAAGCCGAGGCTGACGCCGTACTGATGCACCGTCTCGGGCGCTCCGGTGCCGGAAAGGTCCTTGGGCAGGCGCTGCCCCCGGCCATCGGCATTGGCGTCGATATGGGGGAAGAGCGCGGCGCCCTCGATGCGGTACTGAGCCCGGGCCCGTTCGATGTTGAGCACGGCGACCCGCAGGTCGCGGTTGTGCTCCAGGGCCGTGGCGAGGATCGTCTGCAGTTGCGGATCCAGGAAAAAACTCCGCCAGGGGAGCTCGGCCGCGGCCGGTTCGCTCGCCGCCCCCTCCGCCTGCGGTACGGAAGCGGCGGGCCAGTCGGCCGCGATGGGGGCCGCCGGGCGCTCATAGGGCGGGGCCAGGGTACAACCGGCCAGCAGCAGACATAGGGCAAGAATCGATTTAGACATCAGCTTGGTCCGTAGCATGTCAGCGTACCTCCACCAGATTATCAGCGACGGCCGTCCGTTTCCGGGCGAAAAGACGCGAGACCAGAACAAAGAAGAAGGGAATGAAAATCAGGTCGATGAAGGTGGCCGAGAGCAGCCCGCCGGTCACCGCGGTGCCGATGGCATTCTGGGCACCGGCCCCGGCCCCCTTGGTCAGGGCCAGCGGCAGGGTGCCGAAGAAAAAGGCCAGCGAGGTCATGATGACCGGCCGCAGCCGGATGCGCACCGCCGTCAGGGTCGCCTCCACCAGCTCCTTGCCCTCGTGCAGCTGGGCCTTGATGAACTGGATGATGAGGATGGCGTTCTTGGTCGACAGACCGATGGTGGTGAGCAGGCCGATCTGCAGATAGATATCGTTGGGCAAGCCGCGCAAAGTCACCGCCGTCACCGCCCCGACCAGCCCCAAGGGCAGCATCAGCAGATTGACGAAGGGGATGGTGACGCTCTCGTAGAGGGCCGCCACGGCCAGGAACACCACCAGCAGCGAGATGGCGTAGAGGGCCGGCGCCTGGGCTCCCGCCTTCTTCTCCTCGTAGGAGATGGCGGTCCACTCATAGCCGATGCCGGGCGGCAGCTTGGCCACCATCTGTTCCACCTCGGCCATCGCCTCGCCGGTACTGACCCCGGGTGCGGCCTCCCCCTGGATCTCCATCGCCGGGATGCCGTTGTAACGTTCGAGGCGCGGCGAGCTGTACTGCCAGTGGGCGTTGGAGAAGGCGGAGAAGGGGACCATCTCCCCCTGGCTGTTGCGCACATACCAGCGGCCCATATCCTCCGGCTGCATGCGGTAACGGGAATCGGCCTGGACATAGACCTTCTTCACCCGGCCGTTCTGGATGAAGTCGTTGACGTAGGTACTCCCCCGAGCTCAAGCTCGATATCGACGACGTCCGCGCCGGGGCTCAGGGGGTCGCCATGGCCGATGTCAACAGTGTCCTCACCACCGCCTGGGGGAGTACCTACGTCAACGACTTCATTCAGAACGGCCGGGTGAAGA
>JARRKW010000011.1:0-10946 GCA_037387645.1 Desulfuromonadaceae bacterium | reverse complement strand
ACGGTCAATTATCTGCAAGAAAAAGGTTGAACGATGAAAGAACTGGTAGTAATCAGCGGCAAGGGAGGAACCGGCAAGACCAGCGTCACCGCCTCCTTCGCCGTACTGGCCGCAAAGGCGGTGTTAGCTGATTGCGACGTGGACGCGGCGGACCTGCATCTGGTACTGAAACCGGAGGTGCAGCAACGCCATGAATTCCGCAGCGGACACGAAGCGATTATCCGTGTAGCAGACTGTACCGGTTGCGGCACCTGCCAGGACCTGTGCCGTTTTGACGCAGTGCGAACCCAAGCGACAGAGTCCGGCCCACGTTGCGTCATCGACCCGGTGGCCTGCGAGGGGTGCGGGCTGTGTGTGCGTTACTGTCCACAACAGGCCATCGATTTTCCCATATCTCTCTGCGGCGAATGGATGATTTCAGAAACCCGCTATGGACCAATGGTCCATGCCCGACTGGGAATAGCCGCCGAGAATTCAGGAAAACTGGTCGCCACCGTGCGCCAGGAAGCCCGGCGCATCGCCGAGGAACAGGGGCGAGAGCTGGTGATTGTAGATGGCCCCCCGGGAATCGGTTGTCCGGTCATCGCTTCGCTGAGCGGCGCCACCCAGGTACTGGTAGTCACCGAGCCGACCGTCTCCGGCGAGCACGATCTCGAACGGGTATTGAAACTGGCCAAACATTTCGAGATTCCAGCGGCGGTCTGCGTCAACAAATGGGATCTCAATCCCGAGATGACCGCGCGCATCGAAGAGCAGGTCCGCGCGGTGGGAGCCCAGCTTGCGGGGCGCATCCGTTACGACCGCGCCGTCACTCAGGCTCAGATCCGGGAGCTGGCGGTAGTTGAAACCGACGCGCCCAGCGCCGGGGATATCCGGCTAGTATGGCGGGCCCTGGCCCTCGGGGGAAAGGCATGAGTGTCGTCGAAGAATTGAGACAGATCCGGCCCGTCGGAAGTGCCCAGTCACTCGCCGAACACTATGGCCATGGCCGCTGTGTGATCTGCGGCGACCATAACCCCCATTCCCTGAAACTGTTTTTCGAGCCCACGGAAGATGATGGAGTCCGTGCTTCCTTTACCGCCCATGGGACACTGCAAGGGTACGCCGAACTCCTGCACGGCGGAGTTTCAGCGTCGCTGCTCGATGCAGCCATGACCCATTGTCTCTTTCATCTGGGCATCGAGGCAGTCACCGGAGAGCTCCATATTCGCTACCTGCACCCCATTCCCTGCGGTTCACAGTTGGAAATCCGCGCCTGGCGACTCTCCTCCTACCCCCCGCTGCACTGTCTCAAGGCACAAATTCTCTCCGCCGGCAAAATCATGACCCTGGCCGAAGCCAAGTTTATGGAACGTCCGGTTCCTTAAACCTTCAAGGCTCGTGGGGAGAAGTAGACAACCAGACTTTTTCCAGGAGTAGAACATGCAAAGTGATGTGGTAATTATTGGTGGTTCCGCCGCCGGACTGATGGCAGCAATAACCTTGAGAAAAAGATTTCCGGAAAAATCCGTAACCATGATTCGCAATGTCAGCCGAACCCCGGTACCTTGCGGTATCCCTTATATATTTGGAATCATGGGTCAGGTAGACAAGGATTTGATCCCCGACCAGGGGTTTCTCGACCAAGGCATAAACATCCTTCAGCAAGAAGTAATATCCATAGACCGCGCCCAAAAGGAAGTGGTTTTTGTCAATGGAAACCGCCTGGGTTACGAAAAGCTTATTATCGGCAATGGTTCCAAACCTTTCATGCCGCCGCTACCCGGTATTGATCAGGAAAATGTATTTGCCATTCGTAAGGACCCGGTATATCTACAAAAGATCTTCTCTGCTTTGGATTCCGCGCAAAACGTTGTGGTTATCGGGGGCGGTTTTATCGGCGTCGAGATGGCGGAACAAATTGCCCGGATGAAGGGCGAGCGCAAGGTTACGGTTCTCGAGATGCTGCCTCACTGTCTGATGGTAGCCTGCGAGGAAGAGTTTTGCATTGAGATTGAACAGCAACTAAAAAATCTTAATATTGAAATCAAAACCAATTGTCAGGCGACGGCAATTACCGGTGAGGGCAAAGTCACCGGGGTTGAATTAGCGAACGGCGAGACCCTGGACGCCGATGTGGTGATTATCGGTATCGGCGCCCTACCCGATATTGAACTGGCCAGCTCCGCCGGTCTGGAGGCAACCCCCCGGGCCGGTATAAAGGTTGACAAATACATGCAAACCTCTGATCCAGACGTTTTCGCCGCCGGCGACTGTGCCAGCAAATTCTCCCTGATTAGCGGCAAACCCAGCGGAATCCGTTTGGCTTCGGTGGCATGCAGCGAAGGCATGATCGCAGCTTCCAACCTTTACCAAAAAGAACGTGTCACCCTGGGAGCCTTGGGGGCATTCAGCACGATGGTCGGTAATCGAGCGGTGGGAGCTGCGGGGTTAACCAGTAAAGCGGCTGCAAGTGAAGGAATTGATTTTGTAATTGGCGAGGCGATCACTCCCAACCGGCATCCGGGACATCTACCCGGGTCGGTGGCGGACATGAAACTTAAAGTTCTTTGCCGTAAAAACGATGGCGTCATCATCGGCGGACATGTCAGCGGTAGTGATGCCGCCTCGGATATGGTCAACATTATTGCCGTCGCCATTCAGGCAGGCCTAACAGCTGAACAACTGGCAGTTATGCAATATGCAACCCACCCGCTGTTGACAGCCTCACCTTTGAGCTATCATGTCATGCTGGCAGCGGAAAACGCTGTCCTGGCTCTAAAACAGGGGTAAGCAGATAAACTCCAATCCGCTCTTCCATGCCGTAGGGGAAGGTTTAACAGGCAATCGAGCGAAACTTTCCCTTCGGCTTACCGCCGTTCGCACGACGAACAACCTAAGAGGACCAAAGCGGCGGCTATTCTGACCTCATCCAAAGGACAGTTGGTCATGAAAAGCAGATTTCCCCAAAAAGCGAGGTCCCATTTGATGACAGGTTTTCCTGCAGTAAAGCCTGTTTCAACTCCCTATTTTCTACCTCGGTGCCCCGTGGGGGACGATTTCCCCCGTGGCTCCAAAAGTTTCGAACCGGCACCGTGTTTTCTGACATGGACCTTGCTGGGCCGATTAAACGTCGGTTTTCCCCTCCACCGATTTGGATACTTTTGGAGTTTCTTTAATACCGGTCATTATATCTTATCTCTATTGAGGAAACTGCATTTCCCCAGGCCATGAACGGACCTCGGACAATTGAACTGTACGGAGACGCTGATAGAGTTCCTTAGTAATGCAAATGCAATTCGGCACAGACTGTTTCTACTGCCGCACCCATAAATTAGGACGATTTTAAAAAGGTTGGCTCTGTTACGAACAAGCCTCATGCACGCTCTGATGATCACCGGCTTTGTATTTGTCATGATGCTGGTGATCGAATACCTCAATGTCCTCACTCAGGGAGTGTGGCAGAGGGGCTTGCGCGGTAACCGCTGGCAACAGTATCTGCTGGCGGCCTTTTTGGGAGCGACTCCCGGCTGCCTGGGGGCGTTTGCCGTCGTTTCTCTCTATTCTCACCGGGTAGTGTCCCTGGGGGCACTGGTGGCGGCCATGATCGCCACCAGCGGAGATGAATCTTTTGTCATGCTCTCCCTGATTCCCGGTACAGCAGTCTGGATTTTTCTGGTGCTGCTGGTTGCCGGGGTGGTCGCCGGCATTCTGACCGATGTTCTGTTCGGCAGCAGAATGGAACAGCCGGCCTTCGGAGGACACGAACTTGATTTTCACGAAGAAGAGACCTGTACCTGTTTTCCCCGGGGTCATATCGTTGCCCAGTGGCGGCAATGTTCCCCTTCCCGTGGTGTGCTGATGCTGGCTTTAAGCCTTTTCCTCCTCGCCCTGCTCACCGGCCAGCTGGGCCCACCGTCCTGGAACTGGATCCGGGTTACGTTGCTCCTGACCAGCGCCGTGGGGCTGGTCATCGTGGCGACAGTGCCGGACCATTTCCTTGAGACGCACCTGTGGGAACATGTGGCCCTGACCCATGTCCCACGGGTTTTCCTCTGGACCTTCGGCGCACTGCTGGTTATGCATCTGCTGGTAGAGCAATTTCATCTGGCGGGCTGGATGCAGGACAATCGTCTAATTATGCTGCTACTGGCCTGTCTGGTGGGCCTCATTCCGGAATCCGGACCGCACCTGGTTTTTCTCACCCTCTACACCCAGGGGGCGGTTCCCTTCAGTGTTCTTCTGGCCAGCTCCGTAGTCCAGGACGGCCACGGCATGCTGCCGTTGCTGGCTGACTCGCGCCGGGATTTTCTGCAGGTCAAGGGAATCAATTTTATCGTCGGACTGCTGCTTGGTCTGGCGGGCTACCTGAGCGGATGGTGAAACCATGGACAACTGCGAAAAAGTTGCGCTTCTCTCCATTCTGGTCAATCTGCTGCTGGTGGGAATCAAAGGGGTATTGGCCGTTGTTTCCGGCAGTCTGGCCATACAGGCCGACACCATTCACAGCCTGTCCGACGGTATCTCTTCGCTGGTCATTCTGATCGGCATCCGCATTTCCAAACGCTCCAGCCGTCGCTTTCCCTATGGCCTTTACAAGGTTGAAAACCTGGTCGCCCTGGGAACCTCGCTGCTGATTTTTTTGGCGGGTTACGAAATTCTGACCGATGTTTTCCTCGCCCCTTCCCGGCCGCTCCCCGGACATCTAGGCTGGGCCGTCGTCGGTATCGGCGCGACCATTCTCATAACCTGGCTGTTTTCCCGCTATGAGCTGAAAAAAGGCATCGAAACCGGTTCGCCCAGCCTGGTAGCCGATGCCCGGCACATCGGCACGGATATGCTCAGCTCCGTTGTCATTCTGGCCTCACTGCTGGGGGGCGCGGCCGGGCTGGCGCTGGACCGCTTGGCCGCCCTGGTGGTGGTGTTTTTCATCGGACGGACAGCCTTTACGATTTTTCTCGATGCCGTGCGGGTCCTGCTCGATGCCTCCCTTGATCCGGAAAGTCTGGAGAAAATCCGCCAGCTGGTTACCGAAGAACCGCGGGTGCTCCGCATCAACGAACTGCGGGCGCGCAATGCCGGCCGCTACAAATTCGTCGAGCTCGACCTGACCCTGCACGTCAAAAATCTGGAAAAAGGCCATCAACTGGTTGAGGAACTCAAACGCCGCATCCGTCATGGCCTGGACATGGTCGATCATGTCCAGATCCATTATCAGCCCGAAAGCAAGGACCACCGCATCCTCGGCGTCCCCCTCTGTGAAGACCAACGCACCCTCTGCAGTCATTTCGGCGAGGCCCCCTATTTCCGCCTGCTGACCCTGTGGCCCCGGGATGGGCGGGTCACCCGAGACGCGCTTTTAAGCAACCCCTACAGCCACGAACCGAAGGCGAAAGGGATCAAGGTCGCCAACTGGCTGCTGGAACAGGGGTTGGATCTGATGGTGGTCTGCCAGAAACTGGAAGGCAAAGGGCCCGGTTTTGTACTGGGCGATGCCGAAGTCGAGATTCTGGTGGTAGAAGACACCGAGGTTGAGACAGTCCTGGCCGGGGTAAAGGCCGACCTGGCCTCTTAAAACAGTGCGCCAGACAAAGAAATGTCCAGCATCCCCAGAGGTAAAATGCATCTATCACCGCACAGAAATTGGGGCTTAAGCCGCTCCCACATTTCGGTAATTAACAACTGCAATCCAAACCAAAACCTCCCCTCGGCATTATGGGGTAAGGCCTTGCTGTATCGACCTCCGTCGGGCAGTTCCCGTTCGGGAAGAAAGTTCTTGGGTTTTGCTTCTTTCCGAGATATTCTTACCGAAAGGGAAGATATTGGAGGCCACATGAGCGACAGAAAAACACCGTACAGGAAGATTATGGGACCGGGCGATCTCGGTTTTCTGCTCCGCCAGGTGCGCAAGGAGCGCGGCCTGACCCAAAAGCAGCTGGCCGATCGGGCCGGAGTCGGTCCGCGCCTGATCGGCGAGGTGGAACGGGGGAAGGCGACGGCGGAAATCGGTAAGGTGTTTCGACTTTTGGCCAGTCTTGGGATGGTTGTTTCCGTTCAACCTACCCCCCCGAAAAGGTGGGGGGTTAGGTTGGATTAGCTACGGGCCTTGGGACGAATGGAGAACGCGGCACCAGCAGGATTTTTCAGGCCGCCGGGAAGTACTTTTTCTGCAGCCAGAAGGCAACGTTGACCAGGCCGATCAGGGCCGGCACCTCCACCAGCGGACCGATGACGGCAGTAAAAGCCACCGGGGAATTGAGCCCGAAAACCGCCACGGCCACGGCGATGGCCAGCTCGAAGTTGTTGCCGGCGGCGGTGAAGGCGACGGTGGCCGTTTTGGAATAATCCGCCCCGACCTTGATGCCCATGAAGAAGCTGACCAGGAACATTATCACGAAATAGATCAGCAGGGGGATGGCGATGCGCACCACGTCCAGGGGAATGCTGACAATGAGCTCCCCCTTCAGGCTGAACATGACCAGGATGGTGAAGAGCAGGGCGATCAGGGTGATGGGACTGATGCGGGGAATGAATTTTTCCTCGTACCATTGCCGTCCCCGGGTTTTGAGCAGCACCAGGCGGGTCAGCATGCCGGCCACAAAGGGAATGCCGAGATAAATGGCCACGCTCTTGGCAATCTGGCTGATGGTCACCTCCACCACCGCCCCCTGCAGACCGAACAGAGGGGGCAGCACGGTGACGAAAAACCAGGCGTAGACCGAATAGAACAACACCTGAAAGACCGAGTTGAAAGCCACCAGACCGGCGCAGTACTCGGTATTCCCCTTGGCCAGTTCGTTCCAGACGATGACCATGGCGATGCAGCGGGCCAGGCCGATCATGATCAGGCCGACCATGTATTCGGGATAGTCGCCGAGAAAGACGATGGCGAGAATGAACATGAGAATCGGGCCGATGACCCAGTTCTGCAGCAGCGAGATGCCGAGGATCTTCTTGTTGGCGAAAACCTCGCCGAGTTCCTCGTAACGCACCTTGGCCAGGGGCGGATACATCATCAGGATCAGGCCGATGGCGATGGGAATGTTGGTGGTGCCGACGCTGAAGGCATTGACCACATCCTTGACGCCGGGGAAGTACCAACCGCCCCCCACGCCGACGGCCATGGCGAGAAATATCCACAGGGTCAGATAACGATCGAGAAACGAGAGTTTTCTGGTCAGTTCAGACATGGGTAAAATCCTTTTGCTCCGATATTGGTGGGACAGCCGTATTGGCGAAAAATTTCTCTGCTACGGTGCCAATTGCTTCTCGAAAAAATCCCCCTCGCTACCGGGGAGGCGAAACGGGTCGTCGAAACTCAATGATCATCAGGCTCGCATATAACGCCCGTTTGTTCATTATGCAGCCCCATTTTCATGGGGTGACAGAAGAATATCCGTTCCATAATCACTGGGTTTCAACCCTTCCTGTAGATACGCTCTATCCCCTCCATCAATAAAATCATTACGGAACTAAGTTCTTCCAGATTCGATTTATCGTTGAGTATCTCCGCAAGACTCTGCACATATCTGCCGCTCCCGATTTTATCACCACAGCAGGTGATCACCCTCTGGATACTCTCAGTTGAGGGTTCAATATGAAACTGCACTCCGATTAACCGGTCTTCGCATGCAAACGCCTGATTGGCGCATCCCTCGCTTTCAGCGACCCTTTTACATCCCTTGGGGATATCGAAGGTATATTCATGCCAGAGAAAAGGAGTGAAGGTTTTCGGCAGTCGGCTGAAAACACGGGAGCCTTTTGCTGCTTCAGTCAGAGAAACCGGGTGCCAACCGATTTCAGGGTAACGGTTTTTGTAGACTCTGGCTCCCAGGGCATCGGCCAGCAGCTGAGCGCCGAAACAGACGCCCAACACCAACCTGCCATTTTCAATGGCGCCGGCGATGAACCTCTTTTCCACCGTCAACCACGGGTAT
Source organism: Desulfuromonadaceae bacterium (assembly GCA_037387645.1). Classification (GTDB taxonomy): domain Bacteria; phylum Desulfobacterota; class Desulfuromonadia; order Desulfuromonadales; family Trichloromonadaceae; genus Trichloromonas. Next base: position 3,030 of record JARRKW010000011.1, on the reverse strand, counting down.
CGATCTTCCTCGTGTATGCTCATGGGTCCGCCGAGGATGATCAGCAGATCGAACTCGTCGAATCGGGGCAGTTCGACATCCTGATACAATAGGGTTTTCGAAAAGGCATGTTTTTTATCTTTGGCCCACTGCTCCACCGTGGTCAGAAATTCGTATGAGACGTGTTGCAGCGCATGTATTCTCATAGGGAATTCTCCGGGGGGTTGATCGCCCCTGCCGGACAGAGCCGACCGTAGCTGCTGCACTCGATCACGCAGTTGCAAAAGCGGCGCACCCGAGCCTTATACGCCTGCTCGTCATGCAGCGGTATAAAGCAACCAAATGCCGCTTGCCACAACCAGGGTACCGCAGAGCCTTTTCAATAGAATCGCTCCCCTGGAACGCTCGTTCCAATTGAGATACTGCTGGACCTTCTCGGTGAAAGTGCCGGCAAACACGATCACCGCACAGTGCCCGAGCCCGTATGCCAACAGCAAGCTGGCGGCGAACAGCAGGTTCTCGTTCGCCTTGGCGAAGGCCACGCCCAGGACCGGCCCCATGAAGGCAAAGGTGCAGGGTCCGAGGGCGACGCCGAAAATCAACCCGAGAAGCAGAGCCGCCAGCAATCCCTTGCGTTGCATACCGACCCGACCCGGCCCCGACCAGGGCATGGGGATCAGTCCCCAGAGGTGCAGGCCAAAGAGCAAGAAGATACCCGCAACCAACCAGTTGCCCCAGGGGCCAAGATCGCCGAGCATGCGTCCGGCCAAGGCGGTGAGCAGGCCAATCAGGGCAATCGAAACCAGAATGCCGACGGCAAACAGGTTGGAGATGACAAAGGCCCGCCGGATGCTCGTCTGGCCCTGTTCGTCAATAAAACCGACGATCAGTGGGATGCTGGCCAGATGACAGGGGGACAGCAGGATACTCAGGATCCCCCAACCAACCGATGCCACAAGGGCAACCAGCGGTGTACCGGAGACAGCCTGACTCAGACTGCTCAGTAGCTGCTCAATCATCCGTCTTTGCGAAGTCGTAGCCGAGGGAGCGCCATTTGCCGAGAATCTCTTCCCGGCCGTAGAAGCCGGTATGGCGGAACAGCTCCTGGCCATCGGCCCCATAGAAAATCTGGGTCGGAATCATCTGAACCCCGTAGGCAGCCGCCTGCTCCCGCGCTTTCCAGGCATCGATGAAGACCACCTCCAGCTGGCCGGCGTAGTCTTCCCGCAGCTGCTCCAGAATCGGCGCCATCTTGATGCAGGGGATACAGCGGTCGGCGCCGACATCGACCAGGCGCGGCAGCCCTGCCGCATAACTGCCGCAGGGAAGAACCAGACAGCAAAACAGCAGCCACAGAATCCCCATCCTCCTCTGAATAGCCATGGCGGGGCCCTATTTCGCCGAACCGGGCCGGATCAGCTCCATGATCTGCTCCGGCTTGAGAAGCTTGCCCTGGGAGACCACCTGACCGTCGATCGCCAGAGCGGGCGTGGTCATGACGCCGAAGGCCATAATCTCTTTCAGGTCCGTCACTTTTTCGAATTCCGCCTCTTCGCCCAGCAGCCGCGCCGCTTCCTTGGCATTGGCCGCCAGATCATTGCACTTGGTGCAACCGGTTCCGAGAATCTGAATTTTCATCGTTTACTCCTTTGAATAATCAGGGGTTTAGGCCGATGTGTATTATTTTGACCTGACAGTCTTCAGCCTTCCGTCAAGCTACTCCCTAAAACAGGCTCCCGTAGATCAGTCCCGACAGGGTGGCCATCAAAACCACCAAACCGACGAAGACCAGGGTTTTCTTGGTACCCATCACACTGCGGATAACCAGCATATTCGGCAGGCTCAGGGCCGGCCCGGCCAGCAGCAGGGCCAACGCCGGCCCTTTGCCCATGCCGGCCCCGATCAAACCCTGCAGAATGGGGACTTCGGTCAGGGTGGCAAAATACATGAAAGCGCCCACCAGCGAGGCGAAAAAATTGGCCCACAGGGAATTGCCCCCCACCAGTCCGGCGATCCAACCGGAAGGGATGAGCCCTTCATGCTCCGGACGTCCCAGCAGGGCTGGCTTTGGTGAACTCCTTGTGTTCGTCCTGCTCGTCCCGGGCGCCCGCGGTCAGCAGCGACAGCCCGAGGGTCCCGGCGACAAAGGCCAGCAGGGGCTGTTCCGGCCGAAGCAGAGCCAGACCCACCACCGGCAGGGCAATCAGCAGCATGCGCCCTTTATCGACCCGGAACCAGGCCACCAGAATGACCGCCAGCGCCAGGGCGAACAGACCGGCGATACTCCACTTGGCCGCGTAGATGGCCTGCCACAGCCCGCTCGGCTCGGCGGGCTTACCCCAGTTGGCAAAGACCAGAATGCCGACCATACTGCCGAAATAGAGGGCGTTTTGCCAGAGGGGCCGGGCGACTTCCGGTTCGGGCATGGCCGCCGCCGCAGCGACCTTTTCCTGCTCTTCATGACGAAAGAAGAGGTGCATGAGGAGGCCGATGAGAACGGAGAAACTGATCGCCCCCAGGGCCCGGGCGATACCCATCTCCGGGCCGAGGACGGCAGCGGTCAGGACAATGGCCAGCACGTTGATGGCCGGCCCCGAGTAGAGGAAGGCGCAGGCCGGCCCCAGGCCGGCGCCCATACGGTAGATACCGGCAAAGAGCGGCAAAATGGTGCAGGAGCAGACCGCCAGAATGGTGCCCGATACCGAGGCGACGCCGTAGGCCAGCAGCTTGTTGGCCTTGGGGCCCAGGTATTTCATCACCGCCGCCTGGCTGACGAAGACGCCCACCGCTCCGGCAATGAAGAAGGCCGGCACCAGACAAAGCAGCACATGCTCCCGGGCATACCACTTGGCCAGGTGCAGAGCTTCCCAGAGGGCATTTTCGACCCGCGGCGACTGCTGCAGCCACTCCACCGGCAGAAAGTAACAACCAATAAAGGCGATGATGATCACCGCCAGGGATTTCCATTCCCGCGACCAGTTCATGGAATTGACCTCCCCTATCTTTTGCTATTTGGCCCAATGGCCAAATAGCGGAGAAAAATTTTTTCCT
>JARRKW010000010.1:0-10835 GCA_037387645.1 Desulfuromonadaceae bacterium | reverse complement strand
GTGAGGCAAGGGAAGGTCTGGCGGTTATGTTGCGCAAACACATTGAATGTGTTGTTCTGGAAGCCCAGAATCCCTCCGAGGCGACGGAAGTCCTCGAAGACCGGGACGTGTCTCTGGTTATCACCGACCTGTTTTTACCCAAACTGGCGGGCCTTGAGCTGCTCAAGCAGGTGCGCGCGCAACACCCCCACGTAGGAGTGATCGTCAGCGTTCCCTACGGTGATCGGAATTCGGTGGTCGAGGCGCTAAAACGTGGCGCCATTTTTTATATCAATTCACCCTATGATTTCGAAGAGGCCGTTATCGCGACGGCGCGGGCGCTTGAACACCATGAGTTACGCGTGAATCAGCAGAAGCGCAGTTCCAAGATCAGCAAAAGCGATGGATTCCATGGAATCATCGGCCAATCCCAGAAAATGCGGGACTTGTTCTCCATGCTGCAGAAGGTTGCCGAAGACGGGGAAAGCAATGTCCTGATTCATGGCGAAAGCGGTACCGGAAAGGAACTGGTGGCCCGGGCGACCCATGCGTTCAGTCCCCGTAAAGGCAAGAATTTTGTTCCGGTTAACTGCGCCGCTATTCCGGACGACCTTTTGGAAAGCGAACTCTTCGGCTACATCAAGGGGGCCTTCACCGGCGCCAATCAGACCAAGATAGGTCGCATTCAGTATGCCGACGGTGGCACCCTGTTTCTGGATGAAATCGGGGATATGAAACCGTCGTTGCAGGCGAAATTGCTGCGCGTGATTCAGGAGCGGGAGTTTGAGCCGGTCGGTGGCGTCAAGCCGATTTCCGTCGATGTGCGTATTGTCGCCGCGACCCACAGAGACCTGGAGGCCAGTGTGGCCGAAGGGCGGTTTCGGGAAGACCTCTATTATCGACTCAGCGTTGTCCCCCTGATCATTCCGCCGCTGCGGGAGAGGAAGGATGACATCCCCGTCCTGATCGAAAAATTCATCCAGGTTTTCAATCGGGGGAAGAAGAATGTCCTGAAAGGGTTTTCTCCTGCCGCCCTGGCTTCGCTCGTTGAATATCCCTGGCCGGGCAATGTGCGGGAGCTGGAAAATCTGGTGCAGCGGTTATCCATACTGCACGCCGGCGAGTTGGTTGATGCCGCGGATCTTCCGGAGAAATATCAGGTTGACGGAAGCGTCTCGGCGGCGGAGTGCCCCAGCCACTCCAAGGATGTGGAAACGAGGGAAGATTTGGACCCCGAGACTTTTGATTTCAACACGCTGGTGAGTGATTTTGAAGACCGGCTGATTTTGCGGGCACTGACCAAGACCGGCGGCAATAAGAAGGAAGCCGCCCGCCTCCTTAACCTTAAACGCACCACCCTCATCGAAAAAATCAAGAAAAAGCAATTGGAAGGCGCGTTCTCTTCCGAACACTGCAACTGATCCGAACCATCTCTCAATTGGTGGGAACCTGCATGTGCTGGTGAATTTTTTCCAGCACCTCCTGCTTGCTGGCCGGGGTGACCAGGATGTCGCTCGCTCCGTATTTTACGGCCTGGAGGACGGTTTGGCGCGTCCAGGCCGGGCCGGCGGCGATCAGGGGCGTTTTTTCACCGACGGCGGATTGGATCTTTATGATTGACGCCAGCCCGCGTTCTCCCACCTCCCGCATGGCCAGGAAAACCCCGACGAAATTTTTATTCCGGGCGGTCAACTGAAAATCGCCCTGGAAATGCATGCAGGTAACCTCGCAGTTGCACTGCTCGGAGAAATTCTGGGCAAAAAATTCGGCGGCCTGCTGGGTTTCCGAGACCACCAGGATCAATGGCGGCCCGGCGGCGGTTGCAGCGGGCGATGCTTTCGCCGTAGCGGGTTTGCCGCCTGCGTCCTCCGGCGGGGTGGGTGAGGTTTCGGCGGTGGTTTCCAGCTCTTCGGTGGTTGGCGCTTCCAGGCCGAGCAGGTCGGGGGGAATGAGAACGCTGAGCGCCCCCAGGGTGTTCCCGTCCGTGACGATGCTGCCGGTGGTTGTATAATAGACACCCTCGGGAATTGGAATGTCGTCGCCGGTGGGATTAAACGGGATGAGTTCGGTTTTTTTGAAATGCAGTTTGGGATTGGCGTGTTCGATGAAAACGGCCGTGTAAACTCCCGCGATAATATTGGCGATTTCACCAAATGCGTCGGACACCTCGCCGTCGAAAAGCTCACTTTTCCGGCGGGTATTCATTTCGTCCGGGGGCAGGAGAATCAGGGTGCCGCCCAGAGAGATGGCATCCTTGAGCTCGACCACCAGATAGGCCGTTCCCGCCGTGTCGCCGGAAACCTCAAACATCGACAGCACGGCTTTGCCGTTGATATTGCCGAGCAGAGCCCCCAGGTTGGTGAAACTGTGTGTCGGTTGCTCACAGCTGAAATCTTGTCCGAGTAAGCCGCCAACTTCCCCTTCAAGCTTGTGGATGATTTCGGTGAGTTTTTTGTTGAGGAGTACCTGCTTATCCATGGGGGTTGTTTCGTGTTTTCTCGTTAGGTTGTTCCAAGATATTCCAGTTCGACCAGCATCTGTCCCGCTTCCAGGGCAAAGGGAACGGTGACGTTGGCGGCCCTTGCCAGCCGATGAATGGTATAGGTCTTGCCGCCGATGGCCGAGGGGATGGACAGTTCCACGGCATAATTTTCCCTGGCCAGGAGGGTTTTCAGCCCGCCGGCGACCATGTTGGCGATTTCTCCGATGGCGTCCCGAACATCCTCGTCCATTTCGGTAACCTCCATTCCCAACAGGTTTCCGGTGATGGCCATGGCCACGGGATTGGGGCAATGAATCCGCAGAATGCCCCTGATGTCGCCGGAAAATCCAAGCATTCCGGTAATCGAATCGCTGAATGATAACACTTTTTCGGCCAGAGGAGAACCGGGAATCGCATCGAGCATGACCATAGTGGAAAAGACATCGCTTGTCGATTCACTGATTGCATTTGAAAAGTCCATCTCTCTCCTTTTTCTCCCCCTTTCGAACCAAGCTGCCGAGAAAATTTGACTCCCCGCCCCCTGGGCGGGGAGGATTATTCCTGTTTTTCCAGTTGCAGTTCAACCACGAAAGTGCCTTCGCCGGTTTTGAAGGGTACGCTGGTGGTGCGGTTCTTGGGCTGATAATCGAGGGTGTATTCTTCGCCGCACACAGCGGAAGGGATCGACAGTTGAATGTCGCGGCTGTTTTCACTCAGGCCGGACTTGACACTGCCGCCAAGCATATTGGCCAATTCCCCGAAGGCGTCCTTGACATCGTCGTTGAGGGAATCGACCTCCATGCCGAGAAAGTTGGTGGTGATAGTCATGGCTACCGGAGCCGGAGCGTGAATGGCCAGCATCCCCTTGTAGCTGCCGGCCAGGCCGATGATGCCGGAAATGCTGTCGTTATGCTTGGTGACCCGTTCCGACAAGGCTGGTTCAGGCACGACCTCCATCATCAGCATGGTGGAAAAAATCTCCGTGGTGGCGGCGATGATATTGGGTTCCCAGTTCATTTATACCTCCAGTTTCTAGACCAAGGGTCCGATAATCTCGCTGATCTGGTCCGGCGTGAAGGGTTTTTTGATATTTCCCGCGGCGCCCAGGGACTTGGCTTCGGTGAGAATGTCGGCGCCGGCTTCGGTGGTGATCATGATTACGGGAATGCCCTTGATGGCGTCGATGCCGGCCTTTTGCCGCAGGAATTCAATGCCGTCCATGTTCGGCATGTTGATGTCGCTGAGGATGAGATCGACCTTTTCGTTTTGCAGCAGTTGCAGGGCTTCGACGCCGTCGCCGGCTTCCAGGATCGTGTCGAAATCGAGGCCCGCCTGCCGCAGGGAGCGGGTAACAATCTTGCGCATGGTGCTCGAATCGTCAATGATCAATACTTTTTTACCCATGATGTAATTCCTTTCGTAAGTGAGTGATGAGAAGGATTAAGTAATTTTAAGTAATTTGTTGCCGATAACCGTCACGGAAAATTCTGCCGTGTCGATCTGATAGCGCCAGGTGCGACTGGGAATGGAGGCATCGGCGATATCAATGGGATTCAATTCCGGCAGTCCGAGTTGAAACATTTCCCCTTCGGAAAGCAATTCGGTCATGAATCTGCCGGCAATGATATTGATGACTTCGCCCAGATTGTCATGGAGGATCTGTTCGGACAATTCTTCCGCGGGCATGCCGTAGACGGTTTCGGTAATTTGCGCCACCACCGTGTGGGGCATTTTTATACGAAGTTCTCCCTGGATGGGATTGTGAATCAGCAGGCTGACCGTCATGTCCTGATCCGAGACGGTTTCCGTGCTGTTTGGTTCCATCGGGGTGACTTCCACGAAGGCCATATTTTCCAGGGTGTCAATTACGGCATGTTGAATAGCCTGGTCGCATCGATCCATAGCGGAGTTCCCTTTTATTATGAAAGAAAGGATTCCAGTTTTTCCAGCAGCGCCGGGGGGGAGACCGGTTTGCTGAGGATAGCCATGGCACCCAGGGCCAGAAGTTCCGCCTCTTTTGCCGGGTTGCCCGCGCTGGTGACGACCAATACCGGAACCTGGTTGATTTTAGGGTTGGCGACGATCCACTTTATCAGGGTTTCACCATCCATGACCGGCATGTTGAGGTCGGTGATGACCAGGTCGGTTGGGGCTTCCTTGATTTTGGTCAGCGCCTCCTTGCCGTCGGCGGCCTCTACCAGGGTGGCGTCACTAAAGCCGATAATCTCCAGGCAGCGTTTGATAAACATCCGGGCGGTTGCCGAATCGTCTGCTATTACGATGCGTTTCACTTTATTTCTCCTCCATGAGGGACATGGACGCTTCAACTTTATTAAACTCTTCAGTGCTCTCCAGAAGGATCATGGCCAGATCATCTTTGTTGATGTTGAAATAGTCGGCATAGCCCGGCTGCAAGTGGTATTGCATCGAATCGCTGCCTGTTCCGCAGCCTCCCATCATGGCCAGAATGTCTCCCAAATGAACCGCATAAATCAGGGCGACCGATTCGCCTTCGGCCTGTTCCGGATGATGATGATGCAGTATGACCTGTTGCAAGAGTTCGGGAAGTCGCCAATGCTTGGCCAGTTCAAAGCCGACGGTTGAATGATCGAAACCAACCCGACTCTGCTCTGCGGTCAGATAATCATTGGTGTTTCCCTGCACGATGTCTTTTAAGACACCGCGGGAAGTGTCCTGCAGAAATTCGGAGAGAATCGCTTTGCCGATATCATGCAAAAGGCCGGCGGTAAAGGCCATATCCGGAGCCAACTCGACTCTGGCGTGGCGGGCCACGATTCGGGAGGCGATGGCGGTGAACAGTTCGTGTTTCCACAACTCTCCCTGAGCGCTTTCGTAGCCGGAAAGGGGTTGGGAGAAAAAACTGGCGGCGCATTCGGCAATGGCGATGCTGACGACAATGCGTTCACCCAGATAGCTGACGGCGTGCTCCACCGAATTGATCTGATGGCGCAGACTCATGGCCGCCGAGTTGACCACCTTCAGCAGACGGGCGGTCAGGATGGAATCACATTTGACCAGGTCGACAATATCTTTCAGTTCATGCGCTTCCTTGGCATTGAGCTGCAGGAGTTGGCTTGCCATGGGGGAAAGGAGGGGAGTCGCCTCGATGGCCCGGGTAATCTCCCGATGCAAATCAGAAATACTCATGGCAGGCTCCTATATCTTCCAGTTGGGACGTCCCGGCGATGACAGGATCACTTCCCCTGTCTTGACCGAAACGGAAACGGTGCGACTGAAGGTACCGCCGACATCCTCGGATCGAGGGCCCATGCCGTACCCCCAGAGGACTTTTTTTACCGCCAGGATGTTGCGTTTGCCGATGTTGAAGGTGTCGTTGTGATCCATTATAGCAGCCCCTCCGGCCAGTTTGACGATCAGTCCCTTGCCTTTGGGTTGACAGCCGAGCTTAGTCATTTCCTCCAGCAGTTTGGGGATGCCGGTGTCGGCAAAATATCCCGGTCGCTCGAGGGCCTTGGCGCGGTTGATTTTGGATTCGGGCAGGGCCACATGGACCATGCCCACCGTCCTGGTTTTGGGGTCGAGTAGAACCACCGACACGCAGGAGCCGAGAGCGTAGGTCTTGATTTCCGAATCCTGGTCGTTGTTGGCGCCCAGATCGCCGACGCCTAATACCATGGTTTTCATATGCGTTTCTCCGCAAGGAGCTTAATTGTCGCCGCGGCGATATTATCCAGGGGGACCAGTCGTTCGGCGCCGCCTCGCTCGAAAGCGACCTTGGGCATACCGAATACGATGGAACTGGCTTCATCCTGCGCCAGGTTGCGGGCACCGGCGTTGCGCATGGCCAGCATGCCGTTGGCTCCGTCCGAACCCATGCCGGTCAGCATGATGCCGATGGCGTTGGCGCCGACCTGTTCCGAGACGGACTGCATCAGCACATCGACGGACGGGCGATGCCCGCTGACCAGTTCGCCGTCATCGCAACTGACCTGATAGAGGCCGCCGGATCGCTTGATGCGCATGTGCAGCCCTCCCGGTGCCACCAGAATGCGGCCGGTCATGACCCGGTCCCCCGTTTCGGCTTCTTTGACATTCATGGCGCAGAGCTGGTTCAGGCGGTCGGCGAACATTTTGGTGAAACCGGCGGGCATATGCTGGACGATCACCACCCCGGGCATGTTGGCGGGAAATTCGGTGACGACCTTTTTGATGGCTTCGGTTCCGCCGGTCGAGGCGCCGATGGCGATGACCTTGTCCGTTGATTCGGCCAGCGCTTTCGGTGGAGCGTGCAGGCCGCGTCCCGGCAGAAAATCCCGACGGTTTTTCCAGTGGGAAACATTGACCGTGGAGGCGATTTTAACTTTGGTACGCAGTTCCGCCAGCATGGCGTTGAGGCTATGGGCCATGTTCGAGGTCGGCTTGGCGACAAAATCGACGGCGCCGGCTTCCAGGCAGTCGAGGGTGATCTGTTTTCCGGTTTGAGTCAGGGAGCTGACCATGACCACGGGAATGGGGTACTGGGGCATGAGTTTGCGCAGAAACTCAAGGCCGTCCATGCGTGGCATTTCCACGTCCAGGGTCATGACCTGAGGTTTGAGCTTGATGATCTGATCTCTGGCCGAGTAGGGATCAGTGGCGGTGCCGACCACTTCGAGAGCGGGATCCATGGCCAGACCCTGGGTGAGAATCTGTCGGACCAGAGCTGAGTCGTCGACGATTAAAACGCGGATCTTATTGGACATTACACTTTCTCTCGTTGGTAGGTCGCCGGCATCAGGTACTTGTAGAGGGATTGATCGCGACCGATGGTTTCCGAATGGCCGATGAACAGATACCCTCCCGGTTCGGTGTGCTGATGAAATTTTCTGATCAGGGCTTCTCGGGTTGCCTGATCGAAATAGATCATCACATTACGACAAAAGATGATGTGAAACGGTTTTTTGAAAGGAAACTGGGCGTTCATGAGATTGAAGCGGCGAAAGGTCGCTTCGTTACGGATCCGATCCAGCACGGTCCAGTTGCCGTTGGCCTGTCGCCGGAAATATTTATTGCGCAAATTGTCCGGAAGGCTGGAGATGCGTTCCTCCGGGTAGCACCCCTCCCGGGCAATGCCCAGTGCCCGCTGGGAAATATCCGTGGCCAAAATGCCAGCATCCCATTTGCTGTAGTTCGGGCCGAAGAATTCCTGCAACAGCATCAGCAGCATGTACGGTTCTTCTCCGGTTGAGCAACCGGCGCACCAGATGCGCAGATCGCGTCGGTTTCGCGTCTCGAGATCCCTGGCGATGGAGGGCAGGGCGGTTTCGACAAAAAAACGGAAATGATCCTTTTCCCGATTGAAAAACGTGTGATTGGTGGATATCCGATCGATCAGATCGCTCAGCGCCTTTTCGCTGCTATCATTAATCAGGTGCTCGTAGTATTCCTGAAAGGTATTGAACCCCGAACTCCGAATGACTTTCTGCAGGCGGCCCACCATCAGCGACCGTTTCTGGTCGGTCAGATTGATGCCGAAACGCTCGTAAATCAGTTCGCGCATCAGTTTGAATTCCTGATCGCTGATTTCCATTAAATATCCAGACATTTACCAAACTCCAAGGCGTTGCTACCCGCCCGGGAAAAGCCATCGGATCAAGGCGCGAAACGAAGAAAACAGATTAAAGCTCCATCATGGCCAAATCGTCGGTGTACAGCAGCTTTTGCACGTCGAGCAGAATTTTCACCTCATTGCCCATTTTGCCCATGCCTTGAATATAGCGGCTGGTTTCCATGTTGGTCCGGGGCGGAGGTTCGATCTGTTTGTCTGGAATGTCGGCGACCTCGTTGACCTTATCCACCACCAACCCGACGGATTTTTCATCGATGTTGACCACGATGATGCAGGTCCGGTCATCATACTCCCGGGGTTCCATGGAGAAGCGGGTGCGTACGTCCATGACCGGCACCACTTTGCCGCGCAGGTTGATGACCCCCTTGACGAAAGCCGGCATGTCCGGGACCTCGGTTATTTTCTGAATGCCGATGATTTCCGTCACGTAACGGATTTCGATGCCGTAATCTTCTTTTCCCAGGTGAAAGGTGAGGAATTTTCCTTTCAGCGTATCTTCGTTTTCCACGGAAAAATCCTTGTCAAAGTCGATGTTTTTACTCTCGGCCATAGTCTGTTCTCCTTTTGGTGATTATTGCCCTCGCGGCTGAGTTTATATGGCTCAGGATTCCTTGCCGTCGAACATCTCGACGAGATGTCCGACATCGAGAATCAGGCAGACTTCACCATCTCCGAGAATGGTGCAACCGGAAACCCAGCGAACATTGCCGATATAATCGGAAAGTCCTTTGATAACCGTTTGTTGCTGCCCCAGGATTTCATCCACGAACAGGCAGATCCCCTTGTCCTGATATTCGAGCAGAATGAGAATGCCTTCAGATAACTTGTACGATCCGGGTTCTTTCTTCAGGACTTCATGGAGCCGGATAACGGAATAGAAGTTTTCCCGCACCCGGGCCAGCTCCAGTCCGTCCGGGGTAATGGTGATGGCGTCGTCGGTCGGACGGAAGGCTTCGCGAATGGCTAGGGTCGGGACAATGCATTTGGAGTCGCCAACACTGACCATCATGCCGTCGATGATACCGAGGGTGAGGGGAATCCGCAACAGCATGCGGGAGCCTTCTCCCGGCTTGCTGGTCACCTCAATCTTGCCCTTGATCTTCTCGACGTTCTGTTTAACCACGTCCATGCCGACCCCGCGCCCCGACACATCGGTGATTTTATCGGCTGTGGAGAATCCCGCCTGGAAAATCAGGTTGTAAATGGTCTTGTCGCTCAAATCCGAGCCGTCTCCCTCGATCAATCCCTTACTGATGGCCTTGGAGAGGATTTTTTCCCGGTTCAGTCCGCGGCCGTCGTCTTCAATGGTAATCCAGACTTCGCCTTCTTCGTGGCGGGCCGTCAGGCGGACTACGCCTTTTTCCGGTTTGCCTACCTGCAGCCGTTCCTGCGGCGGTTCCAAACCGTGGTCCAGGGAGTTGCGGATGAGATGCACCAGGGGATCGGTGATGGTTTCGATGACGGTTTTGTCGACTTCGGTTTCCTCCCCGGCCAGAATCAGTTCGACTTTTTTCCCGGCTTTGTGGGAAAGGTCATGGACCAGGCGAATCATGCGTCGGAACAGGCCGGAAACCGGGATCATGCGAATGGTCATGGCGATTTCCTGGAGCTCCCGCACCAGCTTGCTCATCTGTTGGCCGGCCTTATGGAAATTTTCCAATTCCAGTCCGGCGATGTCGGGGTTGTGAATCAGCATGTTCTCGGCAATAACCATTTCGCCGATCAGATTGATCAACTGGTCCAGCTTATCCAGGTCGACCCGGAGATCCTGCCGTTTGGCCGGGCCTTTGGAGGCTGCAGCCGGAGCCGCAGCGCCGCCACCGGCTGAGGGCGTTGCCGCGGGCTTGACGGCCGGAGACGTCGCCGGAGCGGGTTTCTCCGGAGCCGGTTTTTCCGGAGCCGCCGCAGTCGGTTCGGCGCGCGGAGGCGGTGGTGGTGGCGCCGCCGGAGCGGGTTTCTCCGGAGCCGGCTTCGCTTGTGCTTTCGGGGCAATGGCATGCTCGCCCATAAGTTGGTCCAGTTTTTCACGCAATTGGGACAGATTGATTATTTTGCCGGTGCCGCCGTCACTGACATCGGATACCGCCGCCCGCAGGCTATCCAGGCACGATGACCTCCGGTTCCGGTTGGGCCTCGGTCCATTTGAGCAGGTTCTGTTCGGCGTTTTGCAGCAGTTCATCCGCTTCCTGGGTGAAGCGTTCCACCATTTCGGCGGTGATTTCAAGCTCGAATTCCGGGGCTTCCTTGGCGGTGGAGGGGACTGGCTGGTCCACTGCGGCGACGGGTTCCGCGGATGCTGACGGAGTTTCGGCGGCGCGAGCAACTTTTTCCAGGGCGTCTTCCGCGGCCTGTTTCAGTTTTTCCGTGACTTCGGCCGCGATCGTTTCGGTGCTCTGATCGGTATATTCGTTTTCGACCAGGTCCAGGGCTTCCTTGGCGAAGTCACAGGATTGACAGAGAAGGGTGACATAAGAGGGGTCCAGTTCGATTTTTCCCGAGCGGACCAGGTCGAGCAGGCTTTCCGCGGCATGGGCGACGCCGGAAAGGTTGGTCAGGTCGAGAAAACCGGCACTGCCTTTCATGGAATGGAAGAGGCGGAAAATGGCATTGATGGTTTCAATGTTGCCATTGATTTGTTGGAAAACGGGGCAGTTTTTACATTCCTGCTCGCTGCCGGCATGAGGGCAGGTCTGATTTCCCGATCCGATATAACCGACGTCGAGCCAGCAGGGAAAATTGCTCGATTGCCCATGACGATGACAGCCGCTGTTCTGACAACCCAGG
>JARRKW010000009.1:0-10545 GCA_037387645.1 Desulfuromonadaceae bacterium | reverse complement strand
CGGCATAATCGACCTTTTTCTTGAAGGCCTTGAACGCCGGCTTGGCCAGCAGATACCCCAACTTGGCAAGCCCGCACTGGCGAATCTCCTTCTTCAGCATACTGCCGATGGCATCGGCCAGCCCCTCGGAAAGCTTCAGCACAACATTACCGACAAAACCATCGCAGACCACCACATCGGCCATGCCGTTGAAAACATCCCGTCCTTCGATATAACCGACATAGGAGGAAAGGGTCCCCTTCAGCAGGCGATGGGATTCCCGGGTCAGCTCGTTGCCCTTGCTCTCTTCTTCGCCATTGGAAAGCAGGCCCACACGGGGCGCCGGTTTTCCCATGATATGCCGGGCATAAACTTCCCCCATGAGGGCGAACTGGGCCAGATGCTGCGGTTTACAGTCAACATTGCCGCCCACATCGAGCACCAGGGTGCTGTCTTTGAGGTTGGGAAAAATGGTGGCGATGGCGGGTCGATCGATCCCCTTGATCCGCCCCAGCACAAACATGCCCGCAGCCATGGTGGCCCCGGAGTTGCCGGCACTGACCACGGCTTGAGCTTCTCCGTTTTTGAGCAGATTAAAGGCAACGCGAATTGAGGAATCTTTTTTCTTCCGGATCGCATCGGAGGGCGAATCCTGCATGCCGACGACTTCACTGGCATGACGGATGGAAATATCCAGATCGTCCACCCGATGGCGCTTGAGTTCTTCCTCAATGCGAACGGAATCCCCCACCAGAACTATGGGTATCTGCCATTTCCTACCGGCAGCCACAGCCCCTTCCACCTCCACGCCGGGGGAGTGATCCCCGCCCATGGCGTCAACCGCAACAACAATGCGCCGATTCAAACGGGAAACCTCTTAATCCTCGGAGCCGATAATTTCTTTACCCTTGTAGGTACCGCAAGAGCCACAGACGCGGTGCGGCTGTTTCGGTTCCTGGCATTGTGGACAGATGGAGATACCCGGTGCGGTCAGGGCATCGTGGGCACGACGCATGTCACGTTTGGATTTGGACGTTTTTTTCTTGGGTACAGCCATGGCAAAGACTCCTTATCGCCGGATGAACCGGCCGTTTTACATATGATTTACCAGACAAGGCGCCCCGTTGCGTTGCCAACGGGCGCTATTTGTCAACCTTAAAATTTCGCCATGCGGCAAACTTGATATTGAAATCCTGGGAGAGGCAACCACAGTCACTCTCGTTCAGATTGGCGCCACAACGCGAACAAAGACCGCGACAGTCTACGCTGCACAAAGGGTGCAACGGCAGCGCCAGCAAAACCTGTTCTTCAACCACCTCAGCCAGATCGATTTCGTCGCCGTCGAATTGAATCAATCCCAAGTCATCGGCGCTGAGTTCCGGTTCTTCCTCACCCGCCTCATCAGTGACTTGCGGCAGTTCCCGAACATAGCTCAGTTCAAAACAGGCAATGACCGCGCTCGCCGCGGGATTAAGACAGCGGCTGCAAGGCAATGCCACTTCCGTCTGCACGCGTCCGACCACTTCGATCAGACCGCTGACCATGGTGGCGCGTAAACCGACCGTTATGGGTCGCAAAAAGGTACATTCCCCCTTCTGCACAATCTGCTGCAGAACCGGAAAGCGGCTCACCTCTTCGACAAAATCGAGATCCAGGCCTTCGAGCCCGATGTCGGCAATCCGTAAGTACAAAGGTCCCCCGGCAGGCTGAAAAAAGTTAGTATAAGGACTGCCCCCCTTTTGTCAAGGGAAAACAAGTCTATTTATAACGCCCCATTAAAGGGGCATTTTGTATCTCAATCTGAATGGTTTTGCAACAGGATATTTGACCGTGCCGGTCAGATTCCTTGAAATTTTTCATCCGATAGCGTACTTTCAGAAAAATTTCGATTCTCTTTCCAGCAATAAATAACAGAAAATGCCGAAAACACCTCCCATTGAAACCAACAGCAAAGACGCCGGCACGGCCCTGAACCGCCTTCTCGACATCATGGCCCGGCTGCGCTCGCCGGAAGGCTGCCCCTGGGACGCAGAGCAGACACCGGAAAGTCTCAAACCCTATCTGGTCGAGGAAACCTACGAGGTGCTGGACGCGTTGGATCGAAACAAGCCGGCGGCAATCCGCGAGGAACTCGGCGACCTCTTGCTGCAGATCGTTTTTCATGCCCGAATCTTTGAAGAACGCGGCCTGTTTTCCATGGCCGATGTTGTTGGCACCATCGTCGACAAACTGATCCGCCGCCATCCCCATGTCTTCAACGGAGTCGAAGCCGGGGACGCGGCCCGCCTGCGAGCCCAATGGGATCGGATCAAAGCGGAAGAACAACGCACGGAAGGCAAATCCCCCTCGATTCCACGCCAGCTGCCGGCCCTGCAAAAGGCCACCAAGCTGGCCAACAAGACATTCCCCGGCACCGAGTCCCGGGAGGAGCTGCAGCAGCTGGCCCTGCTCGAACTGCAGCAGCTGGCCACATGGAGCCCGGAAGAACCCCGGGATATACTTAAAAACCGTTTTGCATCCCTCTTGTTCACCCTGGCCAGAATGGGCAATGCCCTGCAGATCGATAGCGAAGATGCCTTGCGCCAATACACCAACAGGCTGCAGGAGGAACAATTTTCCGACAAAACGGATGCCTGAACTTTCCCAGAAAAACTTCTTTGCCGACTCGGGTAAAAGTTCCAAGAGTGCGCCCCTTAAGGGATTTACCCCCTTTTCCACAAGAACTGTGGAGACCCTGTGGAAAACCATGTTTATAAAAATGCAAAAACAAGAGGCGGGAAGGCTTTCAACAACCTGCCTATATTTTAACCACAATAGAATTGTGTTTTATTTCAACAGGTTACATAAATCGAATTCCCCTTTCCAGACGAAGCTGCCGAAATCGTCAAGGAACCAAAATCTTTCCCCTGCGAGATGCCGATGTTTATAAGATTACTGCTCTTCTTCACCATTATTCCGGTCACGGAACTTATTGTCCTGCTCAAGGTCGGAGCCCTGATCGGCACCCTACCGACCCTGCTCCTGATCATCCTGACCGGTATCGCCGGAGCCTATCTGGCCAGAACCCAGGGACTGACTCTGCTCTATCGCATCCATGCCGAACTGAACCAGGGGCATCTGCCGACCGAGGAACTCCTCGACGGCGCCATGATTCTGGTCGGCGGCATCCTCCTGCTCACGCCGGGATTCTGTACCGATCTGTTCGGGTTCACGCTGCTGGTACCGACCACCCGGGCCCTGCTGAAGGATTTCATTCGCGCCTGGATGAACCGTTATATTCAACAGGAACGGATCGTCATCCGCCGTTTCTGAATCGGACCGCGTCGAAAGAATCGCCCCCGGCAAAAAGACAAAACGGCCATGGGTCATTGCTGCTGACGCCATCGCCGTTTTGTCTTCCCGCTTGTTTTTCTGGCCGGATTTCAGTTTTCCGTCATGAAATGCTGCTCGTACAGATCCTCAAGCTCATTGAGATGACGTGCTTCGTCATGGCCGATCTTTTCGAAAACCGCTCCCATCGGCGCTCCGACGCAACCACTGGAGAGCTTCTGATAGAACTCCACCGCTTCCTTTTCCAGGTGAATGGCGTAGGCCAAGGCCTCGCGACCGTCGGCGTCCGGGGAAATCTCCCTGGCCTTGAGAACATAATCCAGATTCATGGTCGGCACCGGCCGGTTCAAATCCTCTTCCCCGGACAGAACCCCTGCCACCAACGCCTTTTCCAATTGATGCTTGTGTTCGAGTTCGTCCAGGGCGGCATCCTGCAAAATCATCTTGGCCTGCTTGTTTTTCACCTTGCGCATGGCCCTGAGATAATTGCGGAACCCTTCTTCTTCCATTTTCACCGCCAGCTCCAGGGCGGCCTCGAAGGTATAACAGAATTGATCCTGCGCACTCATGATTGAATGGTCTCCTGTCAGTAAATAACAATATAGCCATGCCGGTCGGCAATTCTGGAAATTTCCAGAACATCGTTGATATGATAGCTGGCCCCATCCAGAACAAAGAGATAGCCCCCTTCCGGCTTTTCCTGGGCCAACCCGATCAGATATTCGAAACTGGCAGTTTTAATCGTTTCCATTGCGCACCATCTGAAAAGAAATTATCAATGTCGGTTGCTGTTCTTATCCGGGAAGAAGACCATCTCTCGGGATTGTTCCTTCCGCAATCGACCCCGTTCACGGCCATCCAGTTATGCCGTGCGTTAAAAGAATACCACAACAGCTGAAAAAATCGACCTTCGCCCCCATATTCATGAGAGTTAGTTCCCTATGATTTTGACCAGGACACGCTTGCGCCTTTTGCCGTCGAATTCACCGTAAAAAATCTGCTCCCAGGGACCGAAATCCAAGGCCCCGTCCGTTACCGCCACCACGACTTCCCGCCCCATGACCGAACGTTTGAGATGAGCATCGCCGTTGCTTTCCCCGGTGCGATGATGGTCGTAGCCATTGACATCATAGGGCGCCAACTGCTGCAGCCAACGCTCGAAATCCCGATGCAGACCGGTTTCATCATCGTTGATGAAAACCGATGCGGTTATGTGCATGGCGTTCACCAGGCAGAGACCTTCCCGAATGCCGCTCTCCCGCAAACAGGCTTCAATCTGATTGGTAATATTGACAAAACCCAATCGCGAGGGGATTTCAAACCAAAGTTCTTTCCGAAATGACTTCATTTTCCGCTCCCGTGTAAATCAACCTGTATTTTCCATCTGTTAGAAACAACTTCGGGGTTTCGGTCCAGCAAAAATTTGATTTTTTATGTGCTCTGTGCTATGATTTGCGGCTGTTTGGGAGAAAAGCAATTCCCAAAGAATACTAAATGACTACAAAAATGACCATGAAAGACCACAAAACAACCATGAAGTCCCTTATTTTAAAGCTTATTTTGGCTTTGACCCTGATTCCCCTGGCCTCCGGCAGCGCCTTCGGTCCACAGCCTAACCGAACCGAACCGCCGGAACTGGAGCTGACGAACGGACCAACCAGCTATCAGGAACTGGAAACCATCTTCAGCCGTCACAACTACGACTGGGGAACCCTGGATGAGGGCGTCCCGTCCCTGTTCCTGAAAACCCTGCCGCAGGACCTCAACAAAATCTCCCAGACCAAAAAGAAAAAAACCGTCTTTTTTCTCTCTCTGCTACCGATGGTGCTCCGCGTCAACGAGGATATAGAAGAGCAAAAGAGAGAGTTGCAGACGATTCTCAGCCGCTATGATCGGCAGCAGTCCCTGACCGCCTTCCAGCAGTCCCGCCTGGCGGCCATTGTCGCCGACTACAGAGTTTCCGGAGATCCCCTGAAGGACCCCAGGGTCCGGGAGCGTCTGTTGAAACGCGTCGACATCATTCCACCATCCATGGTTCTGGCCCAGGCCGCAACCGAATCGGCCTACGGCACCTCGCGTTTTGCCCGGCTCGGCAATAACCTGTTCGGGGAATGGACCTTTGTGCCCGGTACGGGCATGGTCCCGCAAAACCGTCCGGAAGGCATGACCCACGAGGTCAGAACCTTTCCAACCATCTACGCTTCCATTGCCTCCTACATGAAAAACCTCAACACCCATAAGGCCTACCGGCAGCTACGGGAGCTGCGCGCCCGCATCCGCAGGGAAGGACGGCCGTTACAGGGAATAGAGCTGGCCCAGGGGCTGCTGTACTACTCGCAACGCGGTGAAGCTTACATCGAGGAAATCCAGACCATCATCCGCAGCAACGCCCTACACCGGGTGACTTCGGCCATGTTCCGTTCCCGCACAGCCTCAACCGAAGGCGACACGACCGCCCCCCTCCCACCGCTCCGGAAAACCGAGTCAACGCTGGGGGTAGATCCACAACTGGCTAAACCAGAACCAACCGCCGCCCTGTCTGGCCGGAGCGGTCAAGGTATATTTCCCCCTCCGTCCGTTTAGTGGCTGCCGGGCTTGAATCCGGTAGCGTCCGGGATGTTCGGTATCGGCGTTCACATCACATTCCGGCTGCCCCGCCACATAGCATTGCAAACGGGACAGATCGGCCTCCCGGCTCAGAATATCCAAAACCAACAGCGGTGGATTGCGCCCGGAATCGAGCGGATCCGCGGGGGCAAGCACCCGCACCTCCAGGGCCCGCAGGGCCAGCTTTTCCCGAAAACCGGCCAGGGTGGCATACGGCCCTCCCATGGGAAATCGCGGCAGGATAAACAGATCGGTTGCCGGCGAAATCACCCCCGAATGTTGTGACGCCGCCCCGGCAAACCCCAACGCCCGAGTCAACTTGACCAGCTCGGTCGAATATTCGCCATAGGGATAGGCCAGCAACCGCTGCTGCTCCCCCAGTTCCCGATTCAAAACCTGACGGGCACGAAGCAGATCCGCCGTAACCCGTTTTTCCCAGGCCGCATCATCTTCCCCGGGCTCCCGATTCAGCAGATAGGGATGGGAAGCCGAATGATTGCCGATTTCAATCCCCTCCGCCGCCAGAGCCCGTATTTCATCCCAACTCAGATAGTCCTGACTCCCCACGGCAGCGGTATTGACAAAGAGGGTCGCGGGATACCCGTATTGCCGCAGCAACGGCATGGCACCGGTAAGAACGCTACGATAAGCGTCATCGATGGTGAGCACCACACAACGGGGCGGCAAGGGTTGCCGTTGCTTCAAGCGGGCCACGACGGCGCCCAGGGTCAGGACGGCGCAATCTTTTGTCTTGAGGAGTTCGAGCTGTTCGGCAAAGACCGGCAGGGAAATATTGGTGGAAGGATAGCGATCATCGCCGAAACGATGATAAACAAAGACATTGGCCTGACTCGCCCAGGCCGTGCCCGCCCAGACCAACAACAGCAAAAACAGCAGCAGCTTGTTCATCAGAAATTTCCTCGACCAGTGGCGCATATCCTCAATTGACCGGGCCGGCCCCTTCTTTCACCCGACTTCGCAGATAGCGCCGAATACTGTTGCGGGCCCGGGGAGTAACCGCCCATTCCAGCCATTTGGGAAGCACCGTGGGCACCGCGCTGCGTTCGATACCGACCTGATCACCGTCCATCAGCCGGGATTTCAATGGTCGGGTCTGGCCGTTGATGCGGGCGCGCAGGGCATGCAGTCCCAGTTCTTCATGGATGTCGAAAGCCAGATCCAGGGCGCTGCTCCCTTCCGGCAGGGACAGAATATCGCCCCGCGGGGTATAGACCTGGATGGATGCTGAGGCCAGCCGCAGGCTTTCCGTATCGAAAGCCGACTCCCCTTCCAACAGAGAACGCATCAAGCCGGCAAAATTGGCCATGCGGAACTCGAACCCGGGCGCCAGCACCCCCGCCTCGTTAAACCGGGCCAGTTTACGCGTGGTGATCTCCACCCGCATGCGGTATTTTCCTGCCTGCACCGTGGTTTTCAAAGACTGATAACCGAAGGGCGAGGTAACATTGAGATGATCCCGCAGTTTTCCCGGAATGGGTGGAAACAAACCGTGCAGCAGACCGAGAGCCAGATAGGCATCCATGGTTCGATCGACCCGTATTTCCAGGGAATAGAGGGAAGGAAACCCCCGATTCATGTTCTTGGCGGCACTGATGGAAAACGGCCGCCAGCGGTCCCTGAGCAGGACGGGAACCTTATGATGCTCAAATTCCTGATTGATTTCAGCACGGATTTTGCGCAAGGGGCCCTCCACCTGCCGTTTCAGTTCGTCGATCCTGGCCCGAAAATGCCTGGCCCGGCGCGGATAGAGGATTTGCAGGGACAGGGCATCCAGTTCGGAAGCCACATAGCCCATGCCGAGGTGGCTGGCCAGAGGCACGTAAACGGAACGGGTTTCTTCCGCTATGAGACTCTGTTTTTCCGGCTTCAGCGCCCCAATGGTCTGCAGGTTATCGATGCGGTCCCAGAATTTGAGACACAATACCCGAATATCCTTGATGGCAACCAGCAACTGTTTGCGGTAGGTTTCGGCCTTCAACATCTCGCGACTGAGGTCCTCATCACAGACCTTGGTCAAACCGTCCACCAGCAGGGCCACTTCCTGACCGAACTTGGCTTCGATCTCGGCCAGAGTTACCGGGGTGTCCTCAACCACGTCGTGCAGAATGGCGGCATTAACCGAAGCAAAATCCATCCAGTGTCGGGCCGCCATGTGGGCAACACGCAGGGGATGGAAAAAATAGGACTCACCCGATTTACGCAATACACCGGCATGGGACTCCCCGGCGACCCGGAGTGCCTGTCGCAGACTCTCGATCCCGACATCGAGCTCTTCCTCACTCATGCCACCACCGTAATGAGTGACCAGCAGCTCCATAATTTCATTAATCATTCGCTGTTCTTTGCGATCATCGTCGGTCAAACTCTACACTCCGTCGGCATAAGTAAAGATATTCAGCCAAAGAAAAGAATTTTATCTTAAAGGAGAAAAGAGACGCCAGCAAGTCCGATTTCGATTAAAAAATCAATTTCCCCCGGCCCATCGAAACGCCTCGTCCAACATCCGGGACAACTCAACCCGCCAGGCAGCAGGAACGAAACCAGCACTGAACAGAGCGCCCGCCCCCAAACGGGAACGGGCGCTCTGTTTTACCATCCATTGCTTGAAAGACTTATTTCACAATCAGCCAACTGCCGTCCGGTTGACGGCAAGCGGTACCGTAAGCCCGTTGCGGTTGTCCGCCGATGGTCACGGTCTGGGAATACTCCCGGCAATACTGCCCCTGTGTCGTCTGATAGGTTTCGATCGGGGTAATGGTGCCATAGTTTCCCGAATCCGGATTGCGCCAGGTCGTCGCTTGATTGGTCCGGGTATATTCGAGAGCGTACTGGGCATTACGCTGCATAATCAGTTGATCGGCCCGATCGAGAGACTTCCCGATCTCCTGTCCCAGAATGGCGCCGGCCAGGGTGCCGATGGCGACAGCCACGATCCTGCCGGTTCCGTCTCCAATTTGCGCCCCGAGCAGCGCACCGCTACCGGCCCCCAACAACGTGCCGGCGCCCTCTTTGGGTCCCATCGATGGAGCACATCCGGCAAGCAACAGCACTACCAGCAGCCATAGGATCCCTATCCTTTTCATTTTATCCTCCTCAAGGTCGGCGTTTTCAGTTTGAGTAAACGAAAATGACTTTGGATTTCCGCCAGTTTCGACGGTATGTCAGCCCGGCGCAATGCCGCGGGGATTGTCAATGAAACGGTCCCCTCCCTTTATGATGATGACCGGGAGATCGATGCCAAAGATCCCGCCCCCTTACCGGATGAGCCCCATGGTAAACACGTCCGTGCCGATGGAAGTAACTGAAACTCAGGCAAATGGGCACCGTGGAATAAAGCTCGGCGGGATAGGCATAATAGCGCTCGGCCGGGGTATGCACATAAACGGGAGCGGGTTGCGTCACGACAGTCGTCGGCCGGCTCGAGGACACGATTTGCCACGGCCCATCCGGCTGACGGCAAGCGGTACCGTAACCCTGCGCCGGGTTGCCGTCGATAATGATGGTTTTGGTGAATTCCCGGCAGGGTTGTCCCTGGACGTTACTGAAGGTTCGGGTCGGCACCACCACACCGGCCCGCCCGGAATCGGGATTCACCCATTCGGCGGCCTCATTGACCGGATTTTGTTCCAGTGCATATTGCAGAGTATCGGCCATCGCCTGTTGCTCGGGGCCGGCCAACTCCTGACAGCGACCCGTTCCGAGCCCGGCCAGCAGCGTCAACAGAACGCCTCCCGCAAACAAAACTCGTCGCATGAGCCCTCTCCTTTCGTTACCGGCCACATCCGTCTCACGGACCAACGGTTGCCAAAGAATTGCAACGGATGGGGACCAATGTTCCGTTCCATTATACCAGAAACAGTGAAACCCTCCCAACCACCATCGACAAAACCCCAAACGTCCCCGCTGCCACCACAAGGGCCGCATGAAGTTCGCTTCTACGGGAAGCCGTATTTTTCCCGCCGACGCCGCCCGATTCGCCGGCCGAATGGTAAAATGGAGGAAAATGGTTACAGCGGGTCCGGGCTCCTCGGTTATCCCCCAATGGCCGTCTGATCCCTCTGTCGCCGCCGGGCAAGGAGCCGCCGCCATGAACAAAGACAATGTGATGAATGTGTTGCTGCAGACGGAAGACAAACATCAGCGCTTCCTGGCCGCCTGGAAACGCGGGGTCGAATTTCTCGGCGCCGACCTGTTCGGTCCCGGAACCGTCGAAAGCGCCAGGGACAAAAACGATCTGTGCCCGTTACGGGGTCCCATCGAAATGGTTTTCAAAAAGGAAAGCAGCGGTGAAGAACAATTTCTGGCCGCGTTGGTGAGTTTTTACGATCCCCTCTGGGGAGCACAACTGGCCAAAGGCATCGGTTGTCCCCGTTCCGTTTGCGGACTGACCTACAACCTTGACCATCAATGCACCCAAATCCTCTGCGAACTGCTGCTCAATTACGAGGGCTGGTGAGGTCTCCCCGATAAGCTCTGCCTTTGATTGCGGGTCGTTTTAACGGCGCCGATGACAAACCAGGCATTCTTCCTTGGCTGGATGCCCCTGGGGCAAGGCCGTTCTCGGGTGGCAGGTGCCGCACCCCTTCTCGGTTGCGCTACGCGCGTCTC
>JARRKW010000008.1:0-13710 GCA_037387645.1 Desulfuromonadaceae bacterium | reverse complement strand
CTCATCCTTCTGCGGGGTTATCGGCGGCGGGGTTGGTTTTCAGGCGATAGGCGCGTTCGGCCATAAATTCCAGGCCCATGAGGATCAGTCCGCTGAGCAGCACGGCGATCAGGTTTTCCGGCAGGGCGTCGGCGGTGAAGTAGAGCAGATAGAAGGTGCAGCGGTAGCCCAGGTGAATCCAGGACGGCGTCGGCTTGCTGCCGTCACAGATGCCGTGGCAGATGATGACCACCATGGAGACGAAGTAGACCGATAGGGCGATGCTGATCAGATGGGCCGAGGGGGGTTGTCCGAGGAAGGGATGCAGGCTGACCGGCATCAGTTCCATGAAGTGGACATCCTGTACCCGAACGGCAACGATACTGGCCAGCAGAAAGACCAGCAGCGGTCCCATATTGTGCAGCCGGCAGACGCTGGTTTCGTCCGCGCTTGTTTTGGCCGAGTCGTTTTGCGCCTTGCGCCGATCTTTACTGTCGGATGGATGGTAGGTACCGAGCATTGCAGCCCCCTTGCGGTGATGTGATTTATCCATTGGCATTTGCGCAGCTTAGTATTTCAACATTGGTGCCACGAAATGAATTTAATTTTAATTTTTAAGTCTTGTTATTCCGGATACTTACAGGAACGACTGGAAACTTTTCGGCGAGGACGGCTCTTATCCGGGAAGAATTTTCCTGCGTTACAGGAAAGCTCCTGCGCGACGGGAAAAATTACGGCAGGCGATAACGCAAGCGGCCCACCCGGAATTCGGGTGGGCCGCTGTTGTTGCTGATGTCTGGCGGGCCTTATTGCCCGTGGGAATGCTGTTTAATGGCCGCCTTGCGAGGCGGTGTCGTCGCTGTGACCATGATGGCCTTTGATCTCTTCCCAGCCGGTCCACATGGGCTTGAAGTACGCCAGGGGGGTTTCCCCCAGGGTCGCCAGATAGACATGGGTGAACATGAAGGCGAGCAGGGAGCAGGCCAGCAGAAAGTGCAGGCCGACCAGGATCTTCATGCCGCCGATCATGACGATGAAGGCGCGCAGGGGAGCCACGTTCATCAGCAGGATGCCGGTCAGGGTGACCAGGGGCACCAGCACGAACATGATGGCCAGGTAGGCGGATTTCTGCATGGGGTTGAATTTGCTTTCCGGAGAAGCGTGATGGGGGTTCTCACGGCCCAGGAAGTAGAGCAGAAAGTAGAACTTGGCTTGCCGGAAGAGGCCGTTGACCAGATCTTCCTTGGTCGGCACATACTGGTCGGTCAGACTCCGGCTGACCAGCAGGTAGTAGAAGAACCAGATGGAAAAGGAGATGGCCACCACGATACCGGCGGTGTTGTGCAGCAGGATCGCGCTCCGATAGCTGTCGAACATGTGGACGTATTCGGGAAAACGGATCTGGGCGCCGGTGGTGATCAGGGCGATGAAACCCACGGCGTTGAGCCAGTGCCAGATACGAACGGGTGTCGGTTGCAGGTATATTTTATGACTCATGATCAGTGTCCTTTTCCTTGGCGATTTTTACGGGTGAGGAAA
Organism: Desulfuromonadaceae bacterium; assembly: GCA_037387645.1. Taxonomy (GTDB): domain Bacteria; phylum Desulfobacterota; class Desulfuromonadia; order Desulfuromonadales; family Trichloromonadaceae; genus Trichloromonas. The sequence goes on along the minus strand of JARRKW010000008.1, from coordinate 12,192 downwards.
CGCAGGGTGCCGTGCCCGACCGGCATGATCAGACCGCCCATGATGATGGCGATACCGATGATGTTGAGGGCTTTGCTGCGGGTGGAACCCATCATATAAAAATCGGGAGTGCCGTAGAGGATATCGAGGACGGCGCCTTTTTCCACGTTGAGGCGATCAAAGCTTCCCGTATCATTCGGAAGGGACAAAAAGCTGGTCTGCATGGCTTCGGGACCGGAGGCGTGACAGAAGGTGCAATCCCACCGGTTGTCGAGGGTATCGAAGGTGTGCGAGACTTCTTCCGGCGTCATCATGCCCTTAAGGCCCAGTTGCTTGTTGGCCGGGTTGTGGTTGAAGCTGCGCAGTTCGGTCAGGGAGATGAAGTTGTCGCCGTTGAGGTCGATGAGCGACTGGACGCTTTTGTCGCCGGCCATGCCTTTGAGTATTTCATAGCTGGCCAGTTCGAAGTTCCCCGGCTCCAGATCTTCCGCCCCGCGGTTGCTCAGATAGAGGGTGATGACGTAGTCGGAGGAACCGGTATGGCAGGAGATGCAGGGCACGCCGGTCATGTGCAGTTCGGCCTGCGGCAGCCACTGATCGTGGGCCGTGACCATTTCCGCGGTTTCGTGGCAGCCGGCGCATTGCTGGTTCATGTCGTAGCCGGACACCTGGGTGGCGCCGTGGGCCTGATGCGGATTGTGGCAGTCGCCGCATTCGGCATTGGGCTGATGGGCACTGCTGTAATAGTCGTGATTGACTTCATCGTGGCAGTCTTTACAGGCCGACTTCGAAGGGGCCAGACCGTCATCGGGATGATCGTCGGAAATCGATTCGTGGCAGCTTTCGCAGCCCATTTCCCCGTGGGCGGTATGATCGAATTTGGCCACATCGATAAACTGCTCTTCGCCAACCATGTCAACATCCCCGTGGCACTCCAGGCAGTCGTCACTGCCCAAAGCGGCAGAGGCGACAAACAGGGCACCAAACAGGGCCGCCAGCATCAGAATTGAAAGTCGTTTCATCGTCATTATCAGATTGCTCCTCCAGTGCGGATTGTTGGCAAGGATCAGTGCTTGGCCGGGCTTTTGGCGATGACCGGTCCTCTTTTGCTTGCTTTGGCCTGACGGGCGGTATCGCGCAGGCTGAACAGGCTGGGAATGACCTGGGCGACGACGATCAGGGCACAGACACCCAGAAAAGCCCAGATCATCAGGCTGCTTTTATCGCTGCGTTCGGCGGTTTCGGCCAGGGCGGGCGTTGCCAACAGGGTTGCGGCCACAGTTGTGGTTACGATGCGAAAATGTTTTTTCATCTGTTCCTCCACAGGATTTAGGAATGCGGGTATGTCGGTTGTTGCGATTGGGACCGGAGAAGCTTCTTGAAGGCGTTGAGGGCCCCTTCGATGGCATGCTGAATCTCTTCGATCTCGTGGGTCACTTTCGGTTTTGCCGCGGGGGCGAAGCAAGGTTCCTCCGCGGACAGGTCGTGCGGGGCGGCCTGGACATCGGAAACGAACAGGATGGCCAGGTTGCGGTTGCACTTCTTTAACAGGTGGACAAGGTTGTCCGGCGCCACTTTCTTGTCGAAATCACTGCCCAGCACCAGTACCGGCGCCTTCTTCTCCAGAATGTTGCAAAGAACCTGGGCGGCCGAATCCGTGGTCTCAACCTGGTAGCCTTGAGCGACAAAAAATTCGGCCATCTTCTGCCGGATGCTGTTGTCCTCGTCTGCGATTAGGATGCCTTCGTTCTCTTTCATGGGTTCGCGCCTGTCTGTTGTCATTGCCAACGCCCGGATCAGCTCTTGCCTTCCATGTCCCGGGCTTTTTCCTTGCCGCCGAAAACCCCCTTGATCAGGCTGCTGAAAAGCAGGACGCCGGGAATGATCTGCAGCAGGATGATGGCGGCGAAAAATCCCAGGAACAGCTTGGTCATCAGGCTGCTCTCCCGGAAAAAGGCGATGTTGCCACTGGCAAAAAGAGAGCCGCAGATGACGACGGCCAGCAACACAACCTGGAAGATTTTGTTTTTCATGGACAGCTCCTGTGGCGCCTTTAAAAACCATTCGTTTCCGTTTATCCCATTTGGCGCTTATGGGTATTACAACATTGGTGCCACGAAATGAAAAATTCCTAAATAAAAAATTAGAAAAAAATTAAAGATTAATTTGTGTTTTCAAATGGCAGAATATTTATTTTTTCGTCGGATCAATCCGGCGTGCGCTTCGTGGAAAACGACATAAAAACAGGTAGTTGTGTGTCTTGTCCGGGCGGCGCGCCAAGGGGGGCGGCAAGGGGAGATCCGGTTTTGTTTCAGATCTGTCGAAGGGTTGATTGGGGAAGGAGGGGTTTGCCGGATAGGGATAAAGCGTCTTGCGAAAGAGGAAAATTCCTGCGAAAGAGGAAAATTCCTGCGAAAGAGGAGGGACTAGCCTGAGCGAGAAATCTGATGGCGTTTGAGCAGGGCATACAACCGTGACTGGGAAAGACCGGAGAGTTGACAGGCCATTTGAATGTTGTGATGGGTGGCCAGCATCAATTCGCCCAGATATTGTTTTTCCGCCTGTTCGTAAATGGAATCTCTGAATTCCTGGAGGGTCGGCATGTTCCATTTGGCGGCGGGAGTCTCTTCCGCGGTTGTTTCCTTGGCGGGAGATTCTTTCCCCGGGGTGACGGCGGTTTTAGCGACCTCGGCGCGAATGTTGATGGGCAGATGCTTGGAGAACAGGGTTGGTTCCAGAAACGCCGCGTCCAGGGCTCTTTCCAGGGTTTGAAACAGTTCGCGCACATTGCCGGGCCAGGAATAGCCCAGCAGGGTGGGGATGAAGTCCTGAGAAAACCCTTTGGAAGGGATGCTTTTGCGTTCGCAAAGCTGATCGATACGGACGCGGGTCAGCTCACGAATATCATCGGGGCGTTCGCGTAAGGGGGGCAGTTCGATATGGAAGGAGCGCAGCCGAAAGAGCAGGTCTCCCCTGAAACCGCCATGGTCCACCAGTTGATCGAGGTTGCGGTTGGTTGCGGCGATCAGGCGGAAATCACTTTCCCGCTCCTGGCTGCTGCCCAGGGGGCGGAAACGATGTTCCTGCAAGACCCGCAAAAAAGCCTTTTGCATGGACAGGGGCAGTTCACCCACCTCATCCAGGAACAGGGTCCCGCCATTGGCCTGGTCAATCAAGCCTTCCCGGGTTTTTTCCGCCCCGGTAAAGGTTCCTTTTTCATGGCCGAAAAGGAGGGATTCGACGAGATTTTCCGGTAGGGCGGCGCAATCCACCACACTAAAGGGCGCTTTGGCGCGGCGGCTGTTGCGATGAATGGCGCGGGCAAAGAGCTCTTTACCGGTGCCGGTTTCACCGGTGATGAGAACGTTGGCTTCGCCGAGGGCGGATTGGGCGACAGAGTCGAGACAGGCCCTGAGCTTTTGACTGTCGCCGATGATCTCCTCGCGTTTCAGGGTGGTGATGCGGGTGTTTTTACGGACGGCCTGTTTTTCCTGGCGGTATTGAATGGCCCGATCCAGAGCCAGAATGATTTCTTTCGAGGAAGAGGTTTTCTCAATGTAATCCCAGGCCCCCGACTTGATGGCCAGTTCCGCGCCCTTGGGATCGCCATAGCCGGTGATAATGATAATTTCCGGAGTGGTGGGGGCCTGTTCGAGCTGATGCAGGGCATCAAGGCCGTTGCCGTCGGGCATGCGGACATCGAGGAAAACCACATCGACCGGATGGGTAAAGGCCAATTCACAGCCCAGGGACAGGGTTGAGGCTTCCAGCGCCCGGTGTCCCATGTGCTCGATCAGTAAGGTTAACGAATCGCGGATGCCGGGATCGTCGTCAATTATGAGAACGTTGGCCATGTTATTCCTAAACAGTTGCGGAGACCGGCAGCAGTACCCGTTGAATGGCCTGGGCAATCTCTGCCTTGTCAAAAGGTTTTTGAATCACTTCGCGGATGCCGCTGGTTGGCGTGCCATTCTCGGAGGCGAGGTTGCGGAAGCTGGGACCGAATCCGGTGCAGAGAATGATCGGCAGGCCTTTGCGGATGGATTGGATTTCCTCGGCCAGGCATTCACCGGTCATAAAGGGCATGGTCAGATCGGTGATAACCAGATCGAAGTTGTCCGGGGCCTGCCGGAAGAGGTTTAAGGCCTCTTCCGCCTTGCTGGTGGCGGTGACCTCATAGCCCAGTTTACGCAGGAGGTTGCCGGTGGCAAAGACAATATCCTCTTCGTCGTCGACGAACAAAATTCTGGCTTTAACGGCCTGCAGGTTGGTGTGCTGGACCGCTTCCTCGGTTTCCGGGATGGAAACGATTCTGGGTAAGAAGATGCGGAAAATAGCGCCCTTGCCGGGTTCGCTGTTGACCAGAATGGTTCCGCCGTGGTTTTTCAAAATGCCGTGGGTGACCGACAGCCCCAGTCCGGTTCCTTCCCCCTGGCCCTTGGTGGTAAAATAGGGATCGAAGATATGTTCCAGGATTTCGGTGGGGATGCCGTGGCCGGTATCGCGCACCATGATCCGCAGGTAGGGCCCGGGTTGCAGATCGGTGAATCCGGCGGCGCTTTTTTCCGTGAGATTGACGTTGAACAGGCTGAGGGTCAGCTTGCCCCCTTTGCTGCCCATAGCATGGGCGGCGTTGGTGCAGAGATTAATGATGACCTGATGCATCTGAGTGGGATCGGCCAGAACCATGCCGAGCTCCGGATCGATGCGACAGGAGATTTCGATACTGGTCGGAAAGGATGGCCGCAGCAGCTTGATGCATTCATCCAGAATGGTGGTCATCTGGATCGGTTTTTTCTCCGGTTCGTTTTGCCGGCTCAGGGAACGGATCTGGCGTACCAGTTCCCGGCCCCGGTGTCCGGCGCGCAAAACCACCTCGATGTTTTTGCGGATGGGGGCATTGAGGGGCAGGTCATCCAGGGCCATTTCGCTGCAGGTGATAATCGAAGCGAGAATATTGTTGAAGTCATGGGCAATGCCACCGGACAAGGTGGCGATGGCCTCCATTTTCTGGGCGTGCCGGAGTTGGTTTTCCAGCTGGGTTTCATGGGAAACGTCGCGGATCAGGGTGGCAAAGCTGGTCGCTTCCCCTTCCTGATCGTAAACCGGCATGACCCGGGAAACGATGGCATAGAGGGATCCGTCCCGGCGTTTGTTGATCAGGTGATCGGTGCGGACGGTTTTGTCGGTGAGTACCTTTTGGATGGCCCGATAGAATTCTTTATTGCGACCTTCCTGAATCAATTCTTCGATCGGTTTGTTGAGCAGGAAGTCCCGGTTGCAGCCGGTGATTTGCTCAAAGGCCGGATTGATATAATTTACCATCCCGTCCGGGGAGAAGATCAGCACCCCTTCCGTTCCCTGTTCCAAGACCGTGGCCAGTTGCCGCCGTTCCCGTTTGACTTTTTCTTTTTCCGAGTGCAGGCGCAGGGTGACGATGCCGTAGCTGAGGTCATCGGCCATTGCGCGCAGCAGAGCCATCTCGTCCGTGTCAAAGGCGTCAGCTTCTTCAGCATAGATGGCCAGGGCCCCGAGACAGGTCGAACCCTCCATCAAGGGAAAAGACACCGAGGATGAGAAGCCCCGTTTCTGGGCTTGCTCGAGCCAGATGCCGTAATGTTGTATTTTACTGTCTTTTTGGGTTCGAATGGCAACTCCCGTGGGTCCTTGCCCCCATTGGTTGTCACCCCAGGAAATTTTGTCCGTTTCCAGATAACCGTCATCATCGCCCCATTTGGCCACGGGAAGTACCGTTTGGTCCTTATCGTGCTGGGCCATGCCGACCCAGGCAAAGCGGTAGCCCCCATCCTCGATGATAATGCGGCAGGTCTCCTGCATCAGTTCGAGTTCATCGGCGGCGCGCAGCAAGGCCTGATTGCAGCCGCTGCGGGTTTTCAGGGCGCGGCTGACCCGCTCCAGGTTCTTTTGCGCCCGGGTGATGGTGCGTTCACTCGACAGAATCAACAGATACAGCAGGGTCGCGGTAATCAGTATGAAAACCCAGTAGTTGAGGGTCTCCATCCGTTTCTGGGTGATGGGATCGGAAAAAATGAAGGTTACCGCATTGGTGGTAATAAAAAAGGATACGCCACCTATGTAGGCATAGGTGAGGGCGATGCTGAACGGAGTCAATTTTCTACGGAAAAATTTTTCGTTTATCATTTTACCCGGGCAAGCCCTCCGTTAGCAGGTGGTCGGTCTTGGCTTGCGCCTGCCGCAGACAACCATGAACAGGGTTTGTCCGCAACAGTTGCACAGGAGAAATCAAATAGCGGAAGGTCGATGGACAACGATAATGCGATAATGTTGTTGAAACAATATCGTCTCCCGCGATGTGCCGGCGCTGAGTTTGCTATAAATTACCATTTCGAGATCGTGCAGTAAAGCATGTTAATGTGCTGGCTGGTTTGGCTCCGCCCCAAGGAATCCAGACGGCCTGTCTCGGGAAGAGGAGAGCGTCCTGGCACGGCTTGGCGTTCATATAAAAACGGCTGCCGACCAGGATGTCTGTCGGCAGCCGTTGCCCTGTATATGGGGCTGTTTGTAACAAAGATTGACTGTGGAACGATATCGGCTCCGGTTCGGATTTTATCCTTCGGCCACTTCCAGGGTTTCAGGTTCCACCTTCTTCCAGCCGTAAAGGATCGGCAGACGATAGAGAATGAACCGGTAGACCACAATGTAAATGGCGAAAATGGTGATGCTGATAATCACTTCGCCCCAGTGCGGAATTTCCTGGTAAAGCTGCCAGTTGAAGGCGATCAGCGCGGTGTTGATGCGGTTCAGGACGATGCCAATAATCGTGACAAAGGCCCCGAAGCGCACCAGGCTGAGTTGGTTGTTCCTAATGCCCTGGCTGAAGATCATCAGGGGCAGCACCACGCCGACAACCATCTCGACGATGTACCAGGCGCCCCAGCCGGTGGTGAAATAGGCCCATTCATTGTCGTGGGCAATGGCCAGTAATTTGATGGTGCCATAGGTCAGCAGACCCATACAGGTCCCTTTGGCCAGGGAAATGGTCTGTTTGTCCAGATTGTCCAGAAAATTGCTGTCACAACGCCAGGCCATGGTTTTTTTGACGATGGTGCTTACCGCAATCACCATGCAGAGGCCGGCGGGAATGGAGGAACAGAAAAAGAGAATCCACTGGAACTCGGTGGAATACCAGAGCGGATGGACCTTGCCGGGAGCATAGTTGAACAGGGCTCCCAGAGCGCCCTGATGCAGGGTCGAGAGAATGATGCCGGAAACGGTCAGTCCCAGGGTGATGCGTTTGATGAATTTAGCTGCCTGGGGCCAGTGAATCCATTCGAAAAAGGCTTCGGAGACTTCCGCGACCTGGACCGAGAGATAGGTCGAGACGTGCCAGGCAACCAGGAACAGGACGGCGCCGGTACCGAAAGCGACAAACATGGGATAGGGCAGGCGCCAGGGCTGGCCCAGGTCGACCAGGAGGTAAACGACGGCAAAGAAATAGCCGAGCAATCCGTTGAGCAGCGCCAGACGTTCGATCGGTTGCAGGTCATGGCGGCCAAAGAGATTGGCTGCCGTGCCCAAGAGAAAACCCGAGGCGGAATGGGGCACCATGACGAACAGGCCGAAGCCGAGGAACAACCCCCAGGGGTAGTCATAGGAGGAGTGGGTGACAACCCCGAGGCCGAGGAAATAACGATAGATGATCAGGGGGATGCCGATGAGGAAAATGACCCCCAGCACCCAGTTGAAAGGATTCCTCATGGCCTGGGCCATATACTGGCCCGGCGGCAGGCCCAGCAGGAGTTTTTCCACCAGGGTCCAGCGTTTTGAGTTTTTCTCATCATAAAGTGAATTGAGTGGCTTGTAGCCATTGTCAATCAAAGTCTTCATCGTTATTTTTCCTCCTCAGAGCCATGGGAAGCTCCATGGTCTTCGCCATGCTTATTTTTCGTCGCCAGCAGATGGAACCCGGTAAAGAGCGCGGGCCAGATGGCCAGAACCATGGGCACCATTCCCAAAAAGCCTTTTACATTGTTGATGACCGGTTCGCGCGGCAGGGTGGTGTCGAAACCCACCTGATCGAAAGGCACACTGGAGATGTATATCCAGCTGGTGCCGCCCACCTCTTTCTCCCCATAGATATGGTCGACATAAAGGTTGGGATTATCCTTGATGCGCTGATTGGCAATCTTGATGAGGTCTTTTCGATTGCCGAAGGTCAAGGCTTCTTGCGGACAGATTTCGACGCAGGCCGGAGGCAGCCCTTTCTTAAGCCGTGTGTCGTAACAGAAAATGCATTTTTTGATGACTGGATCGAAGGCGCTGGAGTAGCTGTAGGCCGGAATGTTGAACGGACAGGCCACCTTACAGGTACGGCAACCGACACAGACCTTGCTATTGTAAACGACGGCGCCTTCCTTGGTTTTTTTGTAGGCGTTGACGAAACAGGAGGTCAGGCAGGTCGGTTCGTTGCAATGGTTGCATTGAACCTTGCGATAAACCGGTTTGTCGGTGCCCACGTCGTAACGGTTGACGACCGTATAGGCACTTTCCGAGGTGCGCCGTTTCAGGCCGGGGTGATATTCCTGGTCAAATGCGGCCGGATCATCAAAAGGCATATCGGGTTCGGGCAACTTCTGTTCCTTGTTGCAGGCGGCTTCGCAGCTGCGGCAGCCAATGCAACGGGTCAGGTCGACCAGCACGCCCATGCCTTCGGGGTATCCTTCCAGCAGTGCTGAGCCAAACGCACTTTTGGATACCGTTAGCGTGGTGGCCGCACCGCCTGCCAAGCCGGCCGCCAAAAACCTTCTCCGGGAAATCTCGCTCATTTTGTTCATCTCCTCGATGGCTATTCAGAAAACTTTCATATTTTTAAAGTCGATTAAGTCATTGCCTCAATGATGCCCGGCCGGTTGGGCCTTTCCCTTGGGGGCGAATTCGCCCGCATTGTAGAAAGCGTCGCCGGTTTCATTGCGGGTATGGCAATCCTGGCAGCCGGTGGGGCCGTCCATTTCTTCGTGGCAACCGATACAGCCCTGGTGGTAAGCGGCTTTCAATCCGATCTGGTCGATGTGGTAACGAAGGGGATCGGCATTTTTGGCCGCCAGCTGTTCTGCCGAAAAGGGATTTTTGACATGGCAGTCCCGGCAGGCGACAATTTCCATTTCTTGAGCGGTGTCATGGCATTTGGCGCATTTTTCAACCGGAGATGGCGTCATCGGTAACATCCAGATGCATGGCGTGATCAAAAATAACTCCGTCAAACAGTTTGGACATGGAGTTCAGATTTACGCTGTCCGGGACATCCATGCCCAGACTCATCGATGCCGGCCAGATGGCGAGAGCCAAAAGGACAACGGTCCTGATCATTTGTTTTCCTAGGTTGCCCATTTTAAAAATCCTCCTCATACGTGCCTGGTAGGCTAATGATTTCAAAAAAGCGCGGTACATTCGAAGTATCTTCGCCGGATGCTTTAGTGTTCGTTCAAATCATCTTTTTTCGAGACGATCACACTCTTGTAAAAGCTGTTGAAAAGGATGAAAAATCCAACACAGATCAGGTACTCCAGTCCTTTGATGTAGGTGTAGTAATCCACCAGGGTGTAGACGCGGGTTACTTCACCGATGGATTGAAAAATGCTTTCAAACATGGTGCTCTCCTATTCAGGTTAGGGTCAATGGTGCTCGGATTGAAAAATATTCACGGACTTGTTTCGATAAATTATCCACCATGTTTCGGATGCCGCCGATTGTCAAAATGATAGCTGTCGGCCGGAGGGCATGATAAAAGACCCCCTCATGACGGGTTTTCTGGGTGGAAAGGGAAGATTTCTCATCGCCGACCAAAATAATCGTAAGATCGTTATTGCACTGTTTCAGTAACGGAATCAGGTTGACTGCGGGTTGTTCATCAAAGTGATGGCTGAGCAGAACCACTTGGGTGACGTTTTTCAGGATTCCGTACATGGCATAGGCTGCGGAATTGGTGACTGTTATTTGATATCCGGCTTCGATGAATAACGCCGCCATCCGCTTTCTGGATTCCAGATCCTCGTCCGCGATCAGAAGCCCCATTAAATTTGCTGTTTCCCCATTTTGCATGATGTCGATTGCCAGGTTTGTAACCGGAAATACGATAAGCGCCGAACTCTCATTGAGGCATGCGATTGGACAGCCTGATGAGCTGAACCGCGAAGTCAATGGCTTTGGGGCGCAGGGTGGTGACATGGTTCGGTTTGCCGTGATTGCAGCAGCTGTGCCGTAATTGGATTTTTATAATTCTAGATCCCTAACTACTTGTTTTTAAGAAGAAAAGGCTCTTGCTTTCCGTGATCCATGGAAAAGCTCAGGGGTTGATCGTATAAAAAAATTTACTTTTTACCCGGCGCAAAAATTCGATTCCGGTCGTATTTCTCTTGCTAAGGGACTGATTTAAATTAAGATTGTATGGTTTTCCGGTTGGTGTATAGTCGTATATACGCCATTTTGTTCTTAGTGTACAGTTAGTCTGTTTTAATTTTTGTCGGTTTTTAATCTTCCTTAATGCTTGACTTTGTCATAAGTATTTGCCTAAACTAATCAATCCCTTATGGGGATTTTTAGCTGTTCGTATAGCCTTGGGACCTTTGTTTGAGGAGTTGTGAGCATGGAAGGTAAAAGAATTCTGGTAGTCGACGATGATTCGGTCATTCGTAAAGGCTTGAAAAGAATTCTTGAAAAAGAAGGCTATGAAGTGGATGCTTTTGCCAGTGGTCATCTGGCTATCGAGGAGATGCAACAGAAGGGCTTCGACCTGGTCATTACCGATCTGAAAATGCCCGGTATGGGTGGGATGGAGGTTCTCAAGGCCATCAGTATTTTGCAGCCGGATATACCGATTATTCTGATAACCGGGTATTCCACTGTTGAGACGGCCGTGGAAGCCATGAAAAGAGGGGCCGTCGATTATATCGCCAAACCGTTCAGTCCCACGGACATTGCCGAAAAGGTCCGTCAGGCCCTGGAGAAAAAGGCGGTTGTTTTTGAGGATCTTTGTCTCAAGAAGGAACTGCGCGATCATCACGGCTTTGATCAGTTCATCGGTGACAGTCCGGAAATGCAGAAAGTCTATCGCCGCGTCATTCAGGTCGCTCCGACCGACAGTACGGTTCTGGTCAGTGGTGAGAGCGGCACCGGCAAGGAGTTGGTCGCCCGGGCCATTCATCGCAACAGCCTGCGCAGAGAGAATCCTTTTGTCGCCGTCGATTGCACCGCCCTGGCGGAAACCTTGCTGGAAAGTGAGCTGTTCGGTCATGTCAAGGGCTCTTTTACCGGCGCCATGCAGACCAAAACCGGTCTGTTCAAGGTGGCGGACGGCGGGACCCTGTTTCTCGACGAGATATCCAACCTGAGTATGAAGACTCAGGCGAAGTTGTTGCGGGTGCTGCAAGCGCGTGAAGTGACGCCCATTGGCGGGACCCAACCGATTCCGGTCAATATCCGGTTGGTCGCCGCAACCAACCGGAATTTGAAGGAGATGGTCGCCGAAGGTGAGTTTCGCGAAGACCTCTATTTCCGGCTCAATATCATTCCCATCGAATTGCCCCCCCTGCGGGAACGCAAAGGCGACCTGCGGATTCTGATCGCCCATTTCATCAAGAAATTTGCGGCCGAAGTCGGCAAGGACACGCGTGGTTTGAATCCTGATGCCCTGGATCTGCTGGAGGGTTATGCCTTCCCCGGAAATGTGCGGGAACTTGAAAACATCATTGAGCGGGCGGTGGTTCTGGGCAGTGGCGATTTTATTCAGGCGGAGGACCTGGAAATCGGCGAAGCGGTTCCGCCGGTGGAAGACGGTTTCAGCGACGATGGCTATGTTCCGCAAAATGCCGAAGAACTCAAGGAAAAGAAACGGTTGATTCGGGAGCGGGTGGTAGAGCCGATTGAAAAAGCTTTCTTAATCAATGCGCTGAAGCGAAACGACTGGAATATCACCAAGGCGGCTGAAGAGGTGGGGATGCAGCGGCCCAACTTTTCGGCCTTGCTGAAAAAGCAGGGTATCGTGGTTAAGCGCAAGTTGGTTCAATAGATGGAGTTTAAGGACGGATAAAACGCCAGCGGAGATTTCCACTGGCGTTTTTTTGTTGCTCCCCGTCGAGCCCCCAGGGTCATTACGCTGAATCGCCGGAAGCGGATGGCGGCTGATCCGGGGTGGTCTCCGCAGCGGCGATGGGCAGGGTGATCAAGAAGGTAGTT
>JARRKW010000007.1:0-11052 GCA_037387645.1 Desulfuromonadaceae bacterium | reverse complement strand
CCGATGACGTACCAACTGATGGGAACAGGCGCGACTGATCCCTTCGATACCAAAAGTGAAGGACGCGTGTTCAAGTACGGAGTAATGGCCCAGGGCTAGAATTTTTTTGAGCAGCGTGGCTCGTTCCGCACTGTCCTGCTCCAACAGATGATCGATTGTTGCCGAGGAATAACAAAGCCGCGCGGCAGCCGCCACGACCTTTTCGGGCTCAGGGGTATGGGTCAGCAACTGAACCAGCAAAGCCATGACAAACTACTCCCCATAGGCGGAGGGAAAAACACAGAAACCCGCCGCATCCGGTACGATGCGGCGGGAGTATCAGACGATCGCGTATACATCAACGTTAAAAAGCCAGACGGCCCAGCGGGCCGCCTCAACGAGCTATTTATTTTGACCGTACTTTTTACGAAATCGCTCGATCCGTCCGGCGGTATCAATCAGTTTCTGCTTGCCGGTAAAGAACGGATGGCATCCGGAGCAGATCTCGGTGACAATCTCTCCGCCCTTTTTGGTGGAACGGGTTTCGAACGTGTTGCCGCAGTGACATTTAACCGTCACCGCTTCATATTTAGGGTGAATTCCTTCTTTCATAATGATCTCCTTAGCGCCTGGCGAGTACAGGCATGATATATCTTTGTCAGCAGACAAAGGATCTATGTAACACCATCAACCCAAAATAGCAAGCATTATTATGGCAGCACCGTCACCGGTTCATGGAATCGAGAAACTCCTGATTACTCTTGGTTTCACCAAGCTTATCCAGAATAAACTCCATGCTGTCGACCACGTTCATGGATGACAGGACCTTGCGCAGCAACCAGATACGCTGCAAGCTGTTTCGATCCACCAGCAGCTCTTCCCGACGGGTTCCGGACTTATTGATATCGATGGCCGGGAAGGTCCGCTTGTCGACCAGGCGACGATCCAGCACCAGTTCCATATTCCCGGTCCCTTTGAACTCCTCGAAAATAACCTCGTCCATCTTGCTGCCCGTGTCGACCAGGGCGGTGGCAATAATGGTCAGACTGCCGCCCTCTTCGATATTACGGGCCGCACCGAAAAAGCGCTTCGGTTTATGCAGCGCATTGGAATCAACCCCACCGGAGAGAATTTTCCCCGAAGGGGGAACCACCGTATTATAGGCCCGCGCCAGACGGGTAATGGAGTCGAGCAGGATAACCACATCACGCTTGTGTTCAACCAGCCGTTTGGCTTTTTCGATGACCATCTCAGCCACCTGCACATGGCGCGTGGCCGGCTCGTCAAAGGTCGAAGAAATTACCTCGCCATTCACGCTCCGCTGCATATCGGTAACCTCTTCCGGACGCTCGTCGATAAGCAGAACGATCAGATAGACCTCGGGATGGTTGGTGGTAATGGAATTGGCGATATTCTGCAGCAACATGGTCTTGCCGGTACGTGGCGGCGCCACAATCAGGCCACGCTGCCCTTTGCCAATGGGAGCGGCCAGATCCACCACCCGCATGGGCAAATTATCGCCGGCCGTCTCCAGAATCAGCCGTTCTTCCGGGTAAAGCGGGGTCAGGTTATCAAACAGGGTCTTCTCGCGGGCAACGGCAGGATTTTCAAAATTGACTTCCGCCACTTTAAGCAGGGCAAAGTAGCGCTCCCCTTCTTTGGGGGGACGAATCTGCCCCGACACCGTATCGCCGGTACGGAGATTAAAGCGACGAATCTGGGACGGCGACACATAGATATCATCCGGACCGGGCAGATAATTGGCGTCTGGTGCCCGCAAGAAACCGAATCCGTCCGGAAGAATTTCCAGAACCCCTTCTCCGAAAATCGCCCCATTTTTTTCGGCGGTGGCATTGAGGATGGCAAAAATCAGGTCCTGCTTGCGCATCCCGGCCGCCCCCTCCAGCTTGAGTTCCTTGGCGATCACGGCCAGATCCGTGGCTTTTTTCTCTTTCAGATCCTTCAGGTTCATGGATTCTCCTCGATGGTACTGTCAACCTGCCGGACAGGATTCGCCTGCCGGACAATGCCGCACACGATCGTGTGATTCATGCTATGGGCGGGTTTCAGTGGGTCGTTCTCTACAAAAATGAATTAGTTTTGGAATTGGTGAGCGACGGGGGACGCCTTTATTAAACGGCCGATCGAACATAGACCTACAGGTTCGACGAAATCTCGGCCATATTGGTGAAAGGGACTTTTAATGTAAAGATCTGCTTCTGTATAAAATTATTTGATTATTTATTTCGGATGTTTCGTGGATATCGTTTCGACGTGATGACGGGCAGCGGAATGGGGACAAGCTACACCACAGCTAACTATTTACAACCTTTCACCCTGCCATGTCAATATATTTATGGGACTTTTTCAGCAAACCCCGCTCCGGCGGCCCGACAACCGCCGCAAGAGAGCTTGGCTAAAAATCTACCGGATAATTTGCGCAATGCAAGCCGACGAAATAATCATTTTTTTAGCATGTGCCCCTCCGGAGACTCCAGAGGGGCACGTGCTGAAAAGGGCTATTGCTGTTCCTGCTTATTCCGTAACGGATTGATGAAACCGGGACTGAGCTTTGCTGCAAGTTCCTCATACAGCTCTTTATGCAACCGTGGCCACGACCCTTCGCCGAACAGTTCCGTCTCCCGCTCCGCCAGCGTCCGCTCCAGGCCTGGAATCGTAATGAAACGAATCTTCACTTCGTCGGTCTTGTTGTGATAGGCCTCGTCAAACTCGGGATATTGCAACGGCAGGAAGCTTTCGCCAGGCTTGCCATAATATTCCCAGAGCACCTGGCCGTTCGGCGCAATTACCAAAGCGCTGACCAGAATCACATTATATCTGGCCGTAAGATAGGTCAGCTTGGTCCGGTCCCAACGGGTTTCCTCCCGCTCAATACCATTGAAAATCAGCAGCAGTAAACCATCGACCACATACCTCTCCCCCAGGGAGGCGATTTCGGCGCCGTTGAAGACATACTCCAGATGTTGCGCATCCCCTTCCCCGCGAACCCTTCGGTCAACCACCAAACGCCGGAAAAAATCGCGGCCATCTCCGGGAATCGCCCTGATATCGAAATAATGTTTCGACGCTTTCAGCTCATCGATCAAAATGCCGGGGGTCACCTGGTTGTAGTAACGCAGCATCTCCACCACCCGGTCCCGCTCGGGATGGTCGATCTGCGAAGCTTCATCCAGCAGCAGGGGCACAACGCCCAAAGTCCGAACCCTTTCGCGGTACTGTTTTTTGGGTATGGTAAAAGGACCACTACATCCCATCAATATCAGCACCACACTCAACACCATCAGCAGCCAGCGTTGCATCGGTCCTCCTCTCCTGAAAAAAGCGGAAATCTATAGAATATTACCTGTACGTGCTTTGCCGTTTTCACCCAGCTACGAGAATACCGCCGGCACCCGGGGCTCTCGGGGAATCCGGCTCAAGGCAAAATAACGCACTCCCCAAGCGAGTACTTCTTGCGGCGGCGCCGACCGCAACTCATCAGGCACTGATTGCCCGAGAAAACGCAACGCCTCCCAAACCAGGCGCCCGTCCGTGCCGCCATCGATTGCCACCGGACCATGCCGCTTGCTGATTTTTTCGCCAGCGGCACTCAACGCCAGGGGCAGATGAACTTAGTACGGATGGGGCAATTTCAGACACTGCTGCAGGTAAATCTGGCGCGGCGTCGACGCCAGCAGATCCTGCCCTCGCACCACCTGGGTTACACCGGAATCAGCGTCATCCACCACCACCGCCAGTTGATAGGCGAACAGGCCATCGGCCCGGCGCAGGACAAAATCACCGATCTCATCGGCCAGACACTGACTGACGGCACCGAACACCCCGTCGGCCAGCTCGATCCTCAACTCCGGCACCCGCAAGCGCCAAGCCCGCGGTCGCCGTCCGGCCGGCAATCCCGGCCGACAGGTCCCGGGATAAACCGGCCCTTCTTCGCCCGGATGCGGTGCGCTGGCGAGAATTTCCCTGCGGGAACAGGCACAGGGGAACACCAGGTTCCGGGCTCGGAGACGCTCCAGCATTTCAGTATAACGTTCGGTACGTCGACTTTGCCAGACCACCTCCCGGTCCCAGAACAACTGCAAATCTTCCAGGGTGCGCATGATTTTCTCAGCGGCCCCGGGAACAACACGGGGCTGATCCAGATCTTCCATGCGCAACAGCCAGAGCCCACCGGCTTGACGCGCCAGACAATAGCTCCCTACTGCAGCCAACAAGGAACCGAAATGAAGCGGACCGGTCGGACTGGGCGCGAACCGGCCAATGGGAGGCAGCGACATATCTGCGGTGAACCTACGGCAAATGGGAAACCTGACACCGAAACGTTCTGATCATGCCCGAGGAGCAAACCCCTGTCAAGCCTTCCAAACGCAGCAAAACGGACAATGGAAGTCTTTAATATTGACAAAAGACCAAGGCGGCGGTACTTATTATTTTTAGGTATCGAATTGGAGGTTGTCGTGATCATTACCCGTGCCACCGAATACGCCATCCGTGCTTTACTCTATCTGGCGAGACAGCCGCGAGGGGAAATCGTCTACAAAAAGGACATTTGCAACCAACAGAATATTACCCCGGCCTTTCTGACGAAAATTTTGCAGCCGCTGATCAAATCGGGCATCGTCGGTTCCCAACGAGGAGTCGGTGGTGGCTTTTTTCTGCGCAAAAACCCCGAAGAAGTAACCCTCCTGGACGTCGTGGTTTCCCAGGAGGGCCCCCTGCTCCTCAATGAGTGCCTGGCGGACGGCAGCGCCTGCAACCGGGAGATCTTCTGTCCCGTGCATGGCGCCTGGAAAGAAGTCCGGGAAGAAATGATCCACATCTTAAGCCGTTACACCTTTGCCCAACTGGTACAGATGGAAACCGACAACCTGAAACAGTTGGCAACATAAAATCGCCTGGTCCTTCCCCGCAAATAAAAAAACGGCTGCCTTCCCGAAGGGGGAAGGCAGCCGTTTTTCATATTCCGGGCAAAAAAACCCTGGAGACCAGGAGGGTAAGTCGTCCAGGGAAAGGGAGGAAGCCGCGTCCGGCTTCCTCGAATAGTCCTTGATTTGACTTTCATTATACTCCCGTCCCCTGGATTAGTCAAACCAGGCTCAGCTTACATGGTCTTCGGGATAGGCATTGATATGGTGGATGCGCAGGTCGGGACCGACAAATTCATCTTCTTCGGCCATACGGAAGCCCATCAGATTGCGAATCAGGATATAGACCAGCACGCTGACCGCCAGGGCATAAACGATGGCCAACAGGGTTCCGAACAACTGGGAAAGGAAACTCACTCCACCCATGCCCCCGAACACCGGCAGACCAAAAATGCCGGCGGCGATGCCACCCCAGCTACCAACGATGCCATGCAGGGGCCAAACCCCGAGGACATCGTCAATCTTGAGCTTCTCCTGCTCCCAATGAAAACCATAAACAAAAATCAGCGAACCGATTCCACCGAGCAGGAAAGCGGCCAGGGGATGAACGATATCGGAACCGGCACAGATGGCGATCAGGCCGGCCAGAGCACCGTTGTGCACGAAACCGGGGTCGTTGCGACTGCCGATCAAAGCAAACAACACCCCACCGACCATGGCCATGAGCGAATTGACCGCCACCAGACCGGAAATACCTTCCAGGCTCTGGGAACTCATGACGTTAAAACCGAACCAGCCCACCGCCAAAATCCAGCTGCCGAGGGCCAGAAAAGGAATATTGCTGATGGGAATCGGATTGCTTTTGCCGCGCACATAGCGCCCCAGACGCGGCCCCAGAATCATCACCGCCGGCAAAGCGATCCATCCGCCCATGGAATGCACCACCACACTACCGGCGAAATCATGGAAAGGCGCCCCCATAGTCCGCTCCAGAAAATCCTGGAGAAAATGGCTGTTACGTCCCCAGATCAAAGACTCGAAAAAGGGGTAGGCCAGACCGACAAAGATGGCCCCGGCAATAACCTGCGGCCAGAACTTGGCCCGCTCGGCAATCCCCCCCGAAATAATAGCCGGGATACAGGCGGCAAAACACAGCAGAAAAAAGAACCGGACCAGCTCAAAACCCTGGTTGTCGCCAAGCAACCCAGCCGCCGGCTGCAGAAAATCTATGCCGTAGGCCAAGGGATAGCCGACCAGGAAATATATGACCGTTGAAACCGACCAGTCGGAAAGAATCTTGACCAAAGCGTTGACCTGACTCTTCTGGCGCACGGTACCGACTTCCAGAAAAGCAAACCCGGCGTGCATGGCGAAAACCATGACCGCTCCGAGCATCAAAAAGAGTACGTCACCACCATGGTGCAAAGCATCAATCGATGATTCCATTTTCAGACCTCCTCGACTATATCGAGAGCATCGTCGCCCACAATCGAAACAAACTCCCTTTCAAAAGGCGTACCACAACATAAGCTACTGAAATCACTAAAAACCGATTGGCCAAGCCTGAAGTCCATCCCGCCCACCTGCCTAAATATTATTCACCATCGCCTAAATTTAAAACAGCAGCTCCCTCCCTTCAAATTACAGCAAACTACTAAAGAATCTCTCGGGCTTCGTGAATTTTTTTCTTGACCTTATTGCTGTAATTAGGTTAGTTTTTAAAAAAATTACTTGATTGTTTTTGTGCGCTTTGGCGCTCGACCAATACACCCCAGGAGGCCGCCATGGAATCCACTCGTCGCAGCATCGTCAAAGCCCTTTCCTGGCGCCTCATGGCGACCCTGATTACGGGAGTCCTCGTCTATCTGCTCACGGCAGAAATTGATTTTGCCGCCAAAGTGGGAATGGCCGATACCAGCTTGAAGTTCATCCTCTACTTCGGCCATGAACGCCTCTGGAACAAAATCACCTTCGGACGGGAATTGAAACAGCCGGAATACTATATCTGAGCCAGGAGACACCCATGAAAGATCCCGAAGCCATCCCCGCCACTCCAAACAGCCTGTCGCCGGAAGTTGCGGCGCAGCACATCCTTCGCCGCGGCCTTGCCCGAGCCCGGGGCCCGGTGGCCTTGGCCTGTTCCTTCAGTGTGGAAGACGTCATTATTATCGACCTCCTGCGACAGGTGGCACCCTCGGTCGGCATTTTCGCCATCGACACCGGCCGCCTGAATGAAGAAACCTATGAAACGGCGGAAAATGTTCGCCTGCGTTACGGCATCCGTATCGACTGGTATTTTCCGGCACGGGAGGCCGTGGAACGTCTCGAACGGGAGCTGGGACTGTTCTCCTTTCGGGACAACCTGCAAAGCCGCCAACAGTGCTGCCATATCCGCAAAATCGAACCACTCCAGCGGGCGCTGCAGGGACTGTCCGGGTGGATCACCGGCATGCGCCGGGAACAGAGCGTGACCCGCCAGGGCCTCGAAGCCATCGAAACCGACCAGACCAACGGCGGCCTGCTCAAAATCAACCCCCTCCTCGACTGGAGCGATGCCCAAGTCTGGGACCATGCCAAAGCCCGCTGCTTGCCCATCAACCGTCTGCACCGGCAGGGCTACGCCTCCATCGGCTGCGCTCCCTGTACCCGAGCCATCGAACCCGGTGAACATCCCCGTGCCGGCCGCTGGTGGTGGGAACAGCCGGAACATAAAGAATGTGGACTGCATCGGCGCTGAACTGACCAGAAGACCTGACTGAAACGAACACATCGGTATCAATTCCATTAAGGCAAACGGCTATGAGCATAAAATTGACCCACCTCCAACAGCTGGAAGCGGAAAGTATTCATATTATCCGGGAAGTCGCAGCCGAGTTTTCCAACCCGGTCATGCTCTACTCCATCGGCAAGGATTCGGCGGTCATGCTGCACCTGGCCCGCAAAGCCTTTTATCCGGCCCGCCCCCCCTTTCCTTTGCTGCATGTCGACACGACCTGGAAATTTCGCGAGATGATTGAATTCCGCGACCGTATCGCCGCCGACTACGGCTTTGAGCTGCTGGTCCACATCAACGAAGACGGGGTGCAGCAGGGCATCAGCCCCTTTGTTCACGGCTCGGCCCTGCATACCGACCTGATGAAAACCGCCGCCCTCAAACAGGCCCTGGACAAGTACCGCTTCGATGCCGCCTTCGGCGGGGCCCGTCGGGACGAGGAGAAATCCCGCGCCAAGGAGCGCATCTTCTCCTTCCGCAGCGCCAGCCATCGCTGGGACCCCAAGAATCAGCGACCCGAGTTGTGGAATCTTTACAATGCCCGGATCCGTCCGGGGGAAAGCATTCGCAGCTTTCCCCTCTCCAACTGGACCGAGCTCGATATCTGGCAGTACATCTACCTGGAGCAGATCCCCATTGTGCCCCTTTACTTCGCCAAGCAGCGGCCGGTGGTGGACCGTGACGGCATGTTGATCATGGTGGACGATGAGCGAATGGCATTGCAACCCGGCGAAGAGATCGAACAAAAGTGCGTACGGTTTCGCACCCTGGGCTGTTACCCCCTCACCGGGGCGGTTGAATCCACAGCAGATACCCTGCCGGAAATCATTCAGGAAATGCTGCTGACCCGAACCTCGGAACGACAGGGTCGACTGATCGATCACGACCAATCCGGCTCCATGGAGAAAAAGAAACAGGAGGGTTATTTCTGATGGCGCACCAATCGGATCTGATTGCGGAAGATATCCATGCCTACCTCAAAGCGCAGGAAGAAAAATCGCTGCTGCGCTTCATTACCTGCGGCAGTGTCGATGACGGCAAAAGCACCCTGATCGGCCGCCTGTTGTGGGACTCCAAAATGATCTTCGAAGATCAACTGGCGGCGCTCGAAGCCGACAGCCGCCGGGTGGGCACCCAGGGGGAAAAGATTGATTACGCCCTGCTGCTCGACGGGCTGCAGGCCGAACGGGAGCAGGGCATCACCATCGATGTGGCTTACCGCTTTTTCTCCACCGACAAACGCAAGTTCATCGTGGCCGACACCCCCGGCCATGAGCAGTACACCCGCAACATGGTCACCGGGGCCTCTACCGCCCAGGTTGCGGTCATTCTTATCGACGCCCGCAAAGGAATCCTCACCCAGACCCGCCGTCACAGCTATCTGGTCTCCCTGGTGGGCATCCGGCAGGTGCTGCTGGCCGTCAATAAAATGGACCTGGTCGATTACAGCCAGGCCCGTTTCGAAGCCATTCGCGATGAATATGCCGCTTTCGCCGAAGCCCTCGACTTTGAGCAGGTTACCGCCATTCCCATTTCCGCCCTGGAAGGGGACCACATTCTGAGCGCCAGCGCCAACACCCCCTGGTATCAGGGCGCCCCCCTGATGGAATATCTGGAATCGGTGCAGATCAGCGACGAAAGCGATCAACAACCCTTTCGCCTGGCGGTACAATGGGTCAATCGCCCCAATCTCGACTTTCGCGGCTATTGCGGCACCGTTGCTTCGGGCCGTATTCGGCCGGGGGATACCATTGCGGTAGCGAGCTCCGGCAAAACCAGCCGGGTGACACGTATCGTCAGTCTGGACGGCGACCTATCGGAAGCGACGGCAGGCCAGGCCGTCACCCTGACCCTGGCCGATGAAATCGATATCAGTCGCGGCGATCTGCTCAGCGCCACGGAAAATCGGCCGCAAACGACCGATCATTTTCAAGCGCACCTGGTCTGGCTGCATGAAGAGGCATTATTGCCGGGCCGCAGCTATCTGCTCAAAATTGGCGCCAACAACGTCCCGGCCCAGGTGAGTGAGGTTCGCTACAAGGTCAACGTCAACAGCCTGCAACAGGAGCCGGGCAAAACCCTGGCGCTCAATGAGGTGGGAATGTGCGTCTTAAGCGTGGACAAACCGATTCCCTTCGACCCCTACCGGGACAATCGGGCGACCGGCAACTTCATTCTCATCGACCGGCTCAGCAATGCCACCGTTGGAGCCGGCATGATCGATGCCCCCCTGGAGCGGGCCAAGGACAGCCACTGGCAGCAACTGGACATCGACAAACAGGCCCATGCCGCTCTCAAGGGGCAACGACCGCGGGTGCTCTGGTTCACCGGTCTGCCCGGTTCGGGTAAATCCACCCTGGCCAATCTGGTAGAGAAAAAACTGCATTCCTTAGGTCGGCATACCTACATACTCGATGGGGACAACCTACGCCACGGCATA
This sequence comes from Desulfuromonadaceae bacterium, assembly GCA_037387645.1. Classification (GTDB taxonomy): domain Bacteria; phylum Desulfobacterota; class Desulfuromonadia; order Desulfuromonadales; family Trichloromonadaceae; genus Trichloromonas. The sequence goes on along the minus strand of JARRKW010000007.1, from coordinate 974 downwards.
AACCGCAACCTCGGTTACAACGATGCGGATCAGGTCGAACATATCCGCCGGGTAGCCGAAATGACCAAAGTTCTGGTCGATGCCGGACTGATCGTCCTGGTCGCATTGGTCTCCCCCTTTCGTCGCGAACGAACGGTGGCCCGGGAAATGCTCGAAGCGGATGAGTTTTACGAAATTTTCGTCGACACCCCCCTGGAATTGTGTGAGCAACGGGATGCCCGCGGCGTCTTTCAAAAAGCTCGGGCCGGGGAATTGAAGCATGTCGCCGGAATCGACACCCTTTACGAAACCCCGGAGGCCCCGGAAATCGTTGTCGATGGCAGGAACCCTCAGCCCGAGGAACTGGCTTTGCAGATCATCCGTCAGATTTTTGGTGATCCGAACGCCATCGAATGGTACATCTAATGCCGAAATGGACATCGACCGAGAGGATAACCAAAGGTTTTATCTGGAAGGAAAGAAGCCATGTCTGAGCAAGTCATAGACTACGCCAAACTGCGCCTCGACGGCATTTATCAACAGAATGGGGACGGTGCCCTGATGCTGCGGATCAAGATTCCCGCCGGGGTTCTCTCCGCAGAACAGGCCCTTAAGATTTGTGATCTTTCCGAACAGTTCTCTAACGGCCTGCTGCATCTGACCACCCGCGGCAGCATGGAACTGCACTGGCTGCGCCACCCGGATCTGCCCGCCATCTTCCGGCAACTGGCCGCCGTCGGTCTTACCTCCCGGGGCGCCTGTGGCGGTGCCGTCCGTGGTATCTCCTGCAGCACGACCCTTGCCCCCGGTTTCAACCAGGTGCAACCGCTGGTGCGGCGCCTGCATCGGCATTTTGCCGGCAACCCCCATTTCGAGGGGTTGCCGAAAAAGTTTAAAATCAGTGTCGAGGCGGGCTATCAGGAGGCCCGTCATCTGATCCAGGATGTCGGGCTGGTGCATGTCGGCGACGGACATTACGACGTCTGGATTGCCGG
>JARRKW010000006.1:0-16627 GCA_037387645.1 Desulfuromonadaceae bacterium | reverse complement strand
TTTGCGAACGAATCAATTATAACGGCTATTTGCCAAGGGTTATCTAGTGATTTGCCCAGCTCGGCAGTTGGTTCTGTTTTTGGATAAATCAGGCCGCAAGGATCTGATTGCCATTAACAGAACCAACTGCCGAGCTGGGCAAATCACTAGATAACCCTTGGCAAATAGCCGTTATAATTGATTCGTTCGCAAAAAGCAGCAAATGTCTGAACAGCATCAATAACGACCGACCCTTTTGCCAACAACAATGAAAATGAAACTTATATTAAGGGCTTTGGGTAAAGCAGTTGCTATAACACGGCAAAAACGCCAAAGAAAAAGCCTTTGGCAGAATAAATACTTATATTTTTTCTGCTACAGGTAGCTTTTTAATCACCCCCAACACCCTCACCCAATAAGTATCCCCTACCAAAACCGCCTCCCAGCTCACCATCCTCTGCAAAATGTTATTCCTACAGTTGCTGGCAGATCATGCCTTTGGAGCAGAACAGAAGGCAGACTATCAGGGTAAAAATTAATCATCTTTGGCGGTATGACAGACGAAACAGCCACAGGCCGCGTTCGCCTCCTCGGACCGGCAGGTAGTGTAATCCCAGCGCAACATATCCGGATTGGGCGAACCATGGGGGCGGTGGCAGGAAATACAGGTCACCAGGTCGCTGCCCGGCACCACCACGCCCGAATTCTTCTGCCCGCTCAGGTCGGTCTTCGCCACCGGCGCCAGGGGATTATAGGTCGTGTAACCGGCATATTCCGTCTCGTCGGGGATGACCACATCCGAGGGATGCCGGATCCAGGCCCCACTGACGTCCCCCGGCTGGGCATCGTTCATCTGATGATGGAAATTCCCATGGCAGCCGACGCAGTTTTCGTTAAGCAGCGCCTGCTGCGGCCCACCCGCATCAACCGCCCCACCGTCCTGCATGTTGTGCATGGTGTGGCAGCTGACACAGAGCCCCCAGGCCTTCCCTCAGGCATCGGTTCCCGAAAAACACTGGATCAGAACCATCACCAACAGGAACGTTTTTAACAATGGGATCCTCATAAATAGTTTCCCTATCTGCTTACTGAGAGGTTATCTCTTCAGTAAAAGTGTTCTCATCAAAGGGGCAATCGACAATCGAATAAAATCGATGCCTTAGTTGGTTCGCAACCCCGATTCCGACGACGGCGCAGACCCAAAACACGCCGATCAGAAAAATTGCCGCCGTCATCACGGGGAGGAATATTCATCGGCACCTATATCGTCACCATCCCCCTGGGGTCGGTCTTGGCCATCGATATCTTCGCTTGGAGCATAGGTTGCAGATGCGTTGTCAACCGCCGGTGAGTAGGCCTGGATGTGATAGTCGTCACTGCTGACGAACCAGGGATCATTTTCCGATGCAAAGCCGCTGACCACCGGGGTCACATTACCACTGAAAAACGGTGCATTGGTAAAATTGCCGTCATCGCCGCCGTTCTGAATAATCGAATCGGTGATGGTCATTGATCCACCATTGAAGGAGGCAATATGGCCGACGGTGGCCGCCTGGTTGCCCCACAGGATGCTGTTGCGGATGGTGATGGTCGCCAGCTGGTTGTAAATCACCCCACTGTGATCGGTAGCTTGGTTGTTGGCAATGGTCGAATTGACGATATCTAAAGTGCCGCCATTCAATTTGGCCATCCCGGCCTGATACGCCTGGTTGTCTGCCAGAATACAGTTCTCAAAAGAAGCGGTGTTCCCTGCACTGGGCCGTGCCAGCGCTCCCCCCATAGAACCTGCCGTATTGCCGACAAGGCTGCTGCGAACGAAACTGATTTGCGATAAGTCGCTGTAGACACCGCCGCCGCTGCTGGGCGTCGTGTTGCCGCTGATGACGCTATCGCTGATGATGAGACCGTCCCCTACGCCAAAGTCCGGATCAGGAACCTGGCTGACGTAGAGGCCACCGCCTGCATAGGCATTTGTAATAACGTTATCTTTGATGACTGAGTTGACGATGGTGATATCGGGAACCCCGTTGAGATTGACGCCGCCACCGCCGTCAGCCATAGAATCACCGGTAACGGTATTATTTCTGATGATCGAGTTGCTGATAATATGCCCAGCTCCTGCGATCCCTCTTGAGATACGGACACCGCCCCCTCGGTCAGAGCTGTTGTTGTATATTTCTGAGTTTGTCAGCGTCAGTGTCGGCATGTCGCCGGACTGAACAACAGAGATCCCGCCTCCGTCGGGGCCGTTGTTATCATGAACTTGACAGTTGTTGATCGTCACTGCCGTCCCGTTTACAGTAATGCCGGTGGTGCCGCCGGTCACCTGAAAACCGTCAATCTGGCTGTTACTATAGCGACTGAAGGTAACCGTGGTGCCGCTGCCGCTGCCGTTGATAATGGTCGTGTCCGGACCACAAACCGAACGGAGCATGGTATTACTGTCCTTGCTGCCGAATTCGAACAGCACATCCTCATTGTAGGTGCCGTCATAAACCAGCACGGTGTGAGCGCCATCTATCGCGTCAATGGCTGACTGGATGGTGCTGTACCAGCCCGACCCGCCTGCCGGCCGCACCTTAAGCGCATCGACAACCGTTACACTCTGGTCGTCAACCGCTTCGCCGACGGCGGCATCGACACCATCCGTGGCATAAAAGCGATAGTTCAGAACATTATCACCGGCCAGATTGAGTATCCTGGTGGTGGTATAGAGTTTGCCGTCGCTGTAGGTTGAATCTCCATCATACGCAGCCAGAGCATATTTCTCCGTCGTCCCGTAACTGCCATCATCATTCTCATCGATCCAGACCTCAATCGTCGACGGGGCTTCGTTTTCGTAATCGACATAGTTTACGGTGAAGACAAAGTCGGCACCTGCGGCACCCAATTGGGGTTGGACTCCGCTGACCGTACAGGCGGCCGCCACGAACTCAAGGACCGGCGGACTGTTGGCTCCCGCCGAGATGGTCAGTCCGCTATCCTCGGTCGGGGCTCCGGTAGCTGGATCCTGGCCATCCGTTGCATAGAACCGATAGCTGAGCTCGCCGTCGCCCGCTCGGTTCAGGGTCAGAGTCGTCGCATAACGCTTGCCGTCGCTGGTGGTGCTATCGCCGCTGTCGACTTCGCTCAGGTCATGTTTTTCCGTGGTTCCATAGCTGCCGTTGTCGTTCTCGTCAATCCAGACCTGGATTACGCCAGCGGCCTCATTATCTGTATCGGTGTAATCGGTGCGGAAGGTAAAGGTGTCGCCATTGCCGCCAATGTCGGGGTTGGCCCCGTCCGTCTGATAAAAATCTTCCCCTGTCCAGGCCAGAATTGGTGCATTGTTGAGAATAGTCACCGTGCTGTCGGCAGTCGGTGCGCCAGTCGCTTCAAGACCTCCGTCATTGGCATAGAAGCGATAGTTGAGAATGCCGTCACCAGTATTTGCGATGGTGAGGCTCTTCGTGTAGGTCTTGCCGTCAGCCAGGTTGGTGTCCAGAGAATCCGTCCCGGTCATAGCGAACTTCTCTCCGGCCCCGTAGCTGCCATTGTCATTCAGATCAACCCAAACCTCCATGGGACTCGGACTATCGTTGTTGATGTCACTGTAGGAGACACGGAAGGTAAAGGGACTTTGGCCGACAGCACTGTCCGGAGCGACACCATCAGAGACTAAGCCACTGGTCCCAACCCATTGTAGAGACGGAGCCTGGGCAATGTTCTGGAATGGAGTGCGATCTTCTGATCCCAAGAAGCCGTTGCTGGGATGACAGTGGGCACAGAGGTTCCCCGAACTTGCCGGAATCCATGCGGTGCCGTCGCTTGCCGCGAGAGTCAGATCTTCTGGGATGGGTGGGTTCGTGCTGATCGGTTCAATGTAGGTGACAGCATCGTTCTTATACCAGATCTGCTGACCGGGTTCACGCCCGATCAGCTTGCCGTCCCGCACCATGGCGAGCTGGGTCGAGCCATGCACGTTATGGCAGATGACACAGGTCATACGACTGTTGTAATCCCCCGACCAGTCGGCAGCCGCCATTCCCTGGTTGTTAAAGTTCAGATGATAGGCGTGTTTATTGGTGCCGTCTGTCACCAGATTGGTATTCATGTTTGCGGAGTCAGTAAACGGACCGGAATCGTGGCAGCCGACCTGGAAGCAAATCCGAAACTGATCGCTGGAATTGCCGATATTCGACGGGCGTGGCATCAGATACGGTTCCTGTCCATCGACCATTTTCAGGCGGTAGCCTTGTCGATAATTTGCGGGATCGAGACCGAAGACGTCGCCGTCATCAAAGGTCCGCGCCAAACCATCGACATGGGCCGTGGCATAATCGTGGCAGGAATCGCATTCCACCGGCCGTCCGGCCAGGGTGGGCGATACCACCGATGACCGAGGGGGCCTCGTCATGACAGCTGACGCACCATTTTTCCTTGCCGGCGATAAGGGTCGCGCTCTCGCTGCCGTCGTAGGCGCCGCTGTCCCAGATCTGTTTGGCGCCGACCACCGCATCGTCGAGACCGTCGTAACTGCCGCCGGCACTGTGGCAGCTGTCGCAGACATCGGTCTCAGCCAGGCTGTACTTGCCGTCGGCATTGGCATCGGTGCCCGATTTGAAGTAGGGGAAGTTGTTGATGTCGTGACAACCATCACAGTAGATGCCGGGACCCTTGGCGTCGGCACCGAGCACTTCCGTATGGGTGGAATGGCTCTGCACCGTCCCTTTGCCCTGACTGGCCACCGCACCGGCCGTGTAGGGGGCCTGCATGTCGGCGTCATAGAGAGTGCCGGCGTCATGGCCGTGACATTCGACGCAGCCGACGCCGCTGCCGCCGGAGCCGTGGGCGAAACCGACGGTATGGGAATGGCAGTCCTTGCAGCTGTCGCCGTTGTCGTGGCTGACCGGCAGGCTATGGCACTCTTCACAGATGCCGTCCAGGTTGGCCGGCGGTGGATAACTGGTATAGGTGAGGCTCACAGTACCGGGAGCGCCGGTCTTGGGAATCTGCGTCAGCGCCACCTGCTGGCGCATGATCCGGATTCTCCCGTGACGGCCCGTCGTATTTGAGCAGTTTGCCGTCGCCGACGCTCAGGGTCTGGGTGGGTCCGTCAACGGTGGAGGCGTCCGAATCGGCAAAGTGCACCCCGTGGCAGGAGCTGCACGACACCTTTACCCCATCCACCAGGCTGATGCCGCCGTTGCTGCCGAAGTTATTCGGCGTAGCCCGAAACTTCTCCGGATTGGCCGCCGCCAGGGTGGGATAGTCGGCATAGAGAGGATGGCTGCCGTGACCGTGATTGCCCGTCTGGTTCCAGTCCTGATGGCAGTCCAGGCACATGGCGTCGGTGGAACCGGCGCCCATGCGCAGCAGGCTGGGATTGCTCTGCGCCGCGTGGGGATCGTGGCAGCGCGAGCAGGTGATCTTTCCTTCCGACCAGCCGAAGTTGTAGAGAAAGTCCGCCGGACTGCCGGCGCCGGCGGCGGCGACAATGTCATCGGAACCGGCCCAGATGTCATCGGAACCGGCCCAGAAGTGGGAGGTCTGATCCCCGGGGGTGACGCCGTCGGGATAGGAACCCATGGCGTCGCTGGCATCACCGCTGGCGAAGGTTCCCGTCACCGGGTTGGAATCCCCGCCGTCGGTGAGTTCATAGGTGTTGGCGTTGCCCGGGGCATGGCAGCTCAAACAGAGATTGTAGGTCATGTAGGGAACCGGGGACGAGCTGACCGTCTGATGGCACAGACTGCAGTCGAATCCGTGAACCCGGCGGGCTTCGATTGCGCGGGGGCTGAAAACGCCCAGCAGCAGAATCAATACCAGCACCATTATTCTCTGTTGCATCTATCTACTCCAACGGATAAGAGTCCCGTTACCTCAATGAACTGCTCTGTCTCGTTTTGCGTTGAAACGCTTTTACCAGGGCCAAGACTCTTCGATACTTTCTTTTCCGGATGGCTTTTTTCAGCCGTTTTTCCTGCTTCCGGGTCAGCTGGCTTTTTTTAGCCTGCTTCCGCATGGCACTCCAAAAGCTGGCCGCCGGTTTGAACTTCCTGGCGGACAACACGAATAGCTCGCCAACACTGTTGCCCACAATCAGATCCTTGCCGCGTTGTCCATTCAGATCCAGGGCAAACAGATGGAGGCTCTGGTTTGCCGCCGGAAACTGGCCGGTTGAGAGCTTTTTCGCCGCAGTGAAACTGCCGTCGGCGCGCCGATGGTAGAGATCGATTCCGGCCGTTGTTCCCAACAGCAGATCCTTATTCCCGTCGCTGTTCCAGTCGGTGAAGAAGGGCACAACCGGACCGTCGCGGGTAAGAAGCACGCGGGCGGCGGCAAGCTGGGGCGCGGCGTCGCTGCCGCTGTTGTCATAGAGCAGAAGTGCTCCGCAACCGCAGCCGACCACCAGATCCTTGTCGCCGTCGCCGTCGAAATCAACGACGGCGGGTGCGGCGGCGCCGTCCACCGCAAGGGGACCGCCCTGGCTCTGCAAATACGAACCTTCGGTAAAATGCGGCACCGCTTCCGTGCCTTCGTTCAAATACAGCCGGACGGTGCCGTCCCCGGCGCCGATGAGCAGATCCTTGCGCCCGTCATTGTCCCAATCCACCACGAAGGGACTGGCGCCGTAGATCAGGGGCAATTCGAGAACCGCCGCGGCGTCGAAAGCGATCTGTTTTTTCTTGTTCCTCACTCCATGGTACAGGGTCAAAACGCCGCTGCTGTCGCCGCAAAGCAAATCGATCAGGCCGTCGTTGTCGAAATCGACCGGGAAGGGAGCGGCGTCGCCGGGCAGCAGAATCGTGGCGCCGTCGGCTTTAAGTGCGTGCGCGCGGAAGGTCAACGGAACGAGGGCGGTGGTAAGTTTGGCATGAACCTGCACGCTTTCCCCCACGGCCAACTGTACCTGGGCCAGGTACGGTTCGAATCCGGGGCTTTCGACCACTACGGAACAGGCTCCGGGAGCCAAATCACGAATTTCCACCGGGGCTTCCCCGACAAAACGACCGCTGTAGGCGTAATTGCCACCCAGATAAACCCGGGCCGCGGGCATGTCGGCGAATACGGTCAGGATGGCGGTATCGTAGCGGAAGGAGGCGATGTCACTGGACGCCGAGGATAGCTCATATTGGTCCACGGCCCTTACCCGCCAGTAGTAGGTCTGGCCGTCTTCCAGGAGCGGATAGTCGTTCAGATCGGCCAGAACCACGCTGGTCCCGGTGCACTCCTGGGTCAGAACGAGCGCCGCGAAGCTGCGCTCCGCGCTGAGCTCCACCACATAGTGATGAACGCTGTCGGCGGGATCGGGATCGCTCACGGCCGTCCAGGAAAGGCTGTCCTGCCCGACACAAAGGGCACTGTCCGCAGGTGCCAGCAGTGCCGGTACGCCCGGCGCTTCCGGCTCGGCATTGACGTAGAAACTGAAGGTTTCGCTCCAGCCGGAAGTATCGGTCCCGTCAGAGGCCTGGACCGACCAGACATACTGGCGGTTCTCCTCCAGTACCCCATCGACCAGAACGCTGCCGGTTTCCTCCCCGACGCTCGATACCTCGTACTCGGCTACCGGCTCTGTCCCCTGAAGCAACCGCACCTGGTAGCTCAGGGAATCGCCGTCGGCGTCGGCGCTGTTCTGAAAGGTCAACTCCGGCTGACCGGCCGTCACTTCAGCGCCGTCTGAAGGACTTAGCGGATGGGGCAGACTCGGGGGGCTGTTCGACGCAACCACGGGCGGACTCGGGTTGCTGCCGCCGTCGATGCCGAAAATCTCGATCCAGCCGCCTTCATTGGCCACGAACAGGCGTTTGTTCGATCCATCGTAGGCGGCATCCACCCAGCGGCCGAAACCGCCGCTGTCCTGATGGCGCAGCGAAAAGGTCTGAGGCAGAGTCAAAACCCGGATCTCGGAACAGCTGGTGTCGAGAAAATAGCCGCGTCCCGACTCATCAAAGCTGATGCCGCCGAAAAAGGGCAGTACCGGGCCAAAGGCGTTGTCGGCGGACAGGGTGCGTTGCAACTGCCCGCTGAGATCGAAAACTTCCATCTTGGGAGCCGAACCGGAACTGCGCATGGAGTCGGCCACATACAGCTCGCCGCCTGCGGTATCAACGGCCAGGGCGAAGATGGAGGGAAACTTCCCCGTGGCGGACTGGGGATTCGTAATCGGGTAGGCAAAAACCCCTTGCGGATCATACACCTTGACGATCCGATCCTGGGTGTCGGCAACAAAAATGTAGCCGACGCTGTCGAGATCGATATACCCCGCCGAGGCAAACTCTCCCTGACCGCTGCCGAGATAGCCGAGCAGTTCGCCACTATCGCCGGCCAGGATGGCCACGGCGTCGCCGCAGGCCGCATACAACCGACTGCCGTCGGGACTAACCGCCAGACCTCCGCCGGAAACGGTCACCGCCGTATAGCTCTGAGCCAGCGCGCCATAGCGGTCAAACCGGTAAATCGCCTTGCGCCGGGCATCCGCCACATACAGATTCCCCGCCTCGTCCACATCCAGACGCACCGGCACCGACAGCTCTTCGTGCAACTGCCCCAGGGACTCTACCACCGGAACGGCGCAATACGCCTCCGAGCTGGGCCATATCACGGCCAATATCAGCGCAATGACGGTTAAGACAAACCGTTCCTTCACCGGCCACAGCATATTGCTTTCCTCCTGATGCGTTTCCAGGGACTTGCCTGAGTTGCTTACCTGCTGGTTAAAACTTGAGGGAAAAGTGGCTAAACTGGCGGGAACAGAGAAAACAGGATTTTTGCTCGTGAAAAATTGACTAGGCGCCCCCGCCCATGCCTGAAAAAGGCATCTCTCATCACCTTTTAATACTGGCCAATTAATATACATTAAAAGCAAAACAAATGCCACTATTATGTTTAGTGACGTTCCCCCGGTTTTTGGGGCACCGGGTTAAACTACAAATTTGAAATAGGTCGCTTCCACTGCTGTCTCACAGTTTGATCGATAAATAGAAGGCCCGGAGACTCCATGTGTTATAATGCGTTCGCCAAAACCATTATAAAACCAAGGATTTCCGAGCCATGCCGCATTGCAGCACCGTTCTTTCGCAAATAGTACGAATTTTCCCGAGACATGAATTTCAGTCTCTCGCCAACAGGCACCACAAGGGGCAGAAATTCCGCTCGTTTTCCCGTTGGTCACAGTTTGTCGCTATGCTGACGGCCCAATTATCTGCACGCAGCAGCCTGCGCGACGTGGTCGATAATCTTTGCATTCAAGGCGGCAAACTCTACCATCTTGGCGTTAAGGCCTTCAGCAGGGCTACACTGGCGCGTTGCAATGAAAAACAGCCGCATACGCTCTACGAAGAGTTGTTTAAAAGACTCCTCGGTCGCTGTCAGAGCATGGCGCCACGCAACAAAAAGTTCAAGCTCGACAGCAAGGTCTACTTGCTGGATGCTTCACTGGTCGAGTTGACGCTTTCCCTGTTTCCCTGGGCCCAGTACCAAAAGACCAAGGGGGCGGCCAAACTTCATATCGGCCTTGATGCCGACGGTTACCTGCCGGCCTTTGTCGATTTTACCCGAGGCAACGAGCACGAGATCAATCGGGCCCGGGAGCTTGAGTTAACGAAAGGTTCCTATGTCGTTTTCGACCGAGGCAATATCCCATTCCAGAAGGCCACCTACCCTGTTGGCCAGACGATGGTTGAAATATCCCAGGCAAAGCAAGAATCCAATGCCGGACAAGATACGAGAAAGCCCAACCTGTTTTTGACAGGTTGGGCCATTCATTATCCCCAAAAGGAGTGACTTAAGAGAGTTTTCACCGCTGCCATCATAAGTTGATAGTACTTGCATATTAACCAAATTTTCACATCACTCTAACACTTACCTAACAATTAACCGGCATTCTCCTCTCCAAATAATGAAATAAAAAGGAGATGAAGAGAATGCAGGCTCAAACAACAAAGAGATTAACAATCACCCTGCTGACGATCGTCACAATGGCTATTTTCAGTGGTATCGCAATGGCCGGCCCGACAATCAACGGCGCCGGCGCAACTTTCCCTTATCCGGTCTATGCCCAGTGGGCTTATCTCTACAACAAGGAGACCGGTGTCAAGTTGAATTACCAGTCAATCGGATCTGGCGGCGGCATTAAACAAATCACAGCCAAAACCGTCGACTTCGGCGCTTCCGACGCACCGCTCACCAGCGACAAGCTTGACAGTGAAGGGCTGTTGCAATTCCCGATGGTTATGGGAGGTGTAGTCCCGGTGGTTAACTTGGAAGGTATCAAACCCGGCGGCATCAAGTTGACCGCCAAGACCCTTGCCGGCATCTACCTTGGCGACATCACTATGTGGAATGACGCCAAAATCGCTGCGGAAAACCCGGACACAAATCTCCCTGACCGAGCGATCACAGTGGTACATCGTGCCGACGGTTCCGGCACCACCTGGATCTTTACCAACTATCTAAGCAAGGTCTCTAAAAGCTGGGAAGAGAAAGTCGGCAATGCCAAGTCTGTCAAGTGGCCAACCGGAGTTGGCGGCAAAGGCACTGAGGGGGTTGCGGCCTATGTACAGCGAATTAAGGGGGCCATAGGATATGTTGAATATGCCTATGCCTTGCAAAACAAGCTGAGTTACGCCCTGCTCAAAAATAAGGGCGGTGGCTTTGTCGCCCCGACCAGTCAATCATTCCAGGCAGCGGCCGCAAATGCTGATTGGGCAAAGGCGCCTGGCTTTTATTTAGTGCTGACCGACCAGCCGGGAGAGCAGAGCTGGCCGATCACAGGTGCCTCATTCATCCTCGTCCACAAAGACCAACAGGACGAAACGACCATCAAGTCGGTCCTCGACTTTTTTGACTGGTGTTACGCCAATGGCGGGCCAACCGCAGAGAAGCTGCACTACGTGTCGATGCCACCGAACGTTGTCAAGTTGGTACAGAACAAATGGAGTCAGGAAATCAGGTCCGGAGGAAAACCGGTCTGGGAATAGAACCCTATGATAAAGCAGACAAATAGCATTTTCGATCCAATCTTCCGCTGGGTGACTCTCAGCGGAAGTTTATTCATCCTGGTTACGGTAATCGGAATACTTCTGACCCTGACCCACGGGGCACTGCCGTCGCTGGAAAAGTTTGGGTTTGGCTTCCTATCCTCAAGCGAATGGAACCCTTACACACATGAATATGGTGCGCTAAGCAGTGTTTACGGCACCCTCGTCTCAACCTTTATAGCTATGCTGATCGCTGTCCCTCTAGCACTGGTTATCGCCTTGTTTTTGGTGGAACTGGCGCCACCGGCAGTGAGTCGCCTGGTCGGCGGGGCGATTGAGCTTTTAGCGGCAATCCCAAGTATCATCTATGGCATGTGGGGGTTGTTTGTCTTTGCGCCATTCCTGGCCGACCACATTCAACCAAAGCTTGCAGCCATCGCCCCTGGGTTTCCCCTGTTTGAAGGACCACCGATGGGGATCGGCCTCCTCACAGCGGGAATCATCCTCGCCCTGATGATCCTGCCTTTTATCACCTCGGTAACACGCGATGTATTTATGATGGTCCCGAGCATCGTCAAGGAGTCCGCATTTGGTATGGGCAGCACTACCTGGGAGGTGACGCGCAAGGTGACAATCCCCTACGGCATCCAAGGGGTCGTCGGTGCCTGTTTTCTTGGTCTAGGTCGAGCCATTGGTGAAACCATGGCGGTGACTTTTGTGATCGGCAACAGCCATAAAATCTCAGCATCGCTCTTTGCAGCGGGCAACTCAATCGCCTCAACATTGGCCAATGAGTTTACCGAGGCTGCTGACGACATTTACCTGGCGGCTCTGATCGAGCTTGGGTTGGTGTTGTTCGGACTGACGCTTGTTCTACAAATTATTGCCCGCTGGTGGTTACATCGGACGGCAAAAAGACTGGGGGCTGTTCGTTGAAAATACGCAACCTGAAAAACCGCAAGAGAACAGATTGTGCAATCCGTCTTTTGAGTGGGATTTCGGCCGTGTTCGGCATCGCCATGCTTGGATGGATTCTCGGCACCGTTCTCCTCAAGGGCGCCGCAGCGATTAACTGGGAGTTCTTTACCGAGTTGCCAGCACCACCCGGTCTTCCCGGAGGCGGGTTGGCCAATGCTATTCTCGGCACACTCTACATCACGTTCCTGGCGGTTCTGATTGGCGTGCCAACAGGTCTGGCCGCCGGCATATGGTTGGCCGAGTTCGGTAAGGATTCGAAGTTGGCTGAAAGTGTGCGCTTCGGAGCAAACCTTTTGATGGGGACACCTTCGATCATCATCGGTGTTTTCGTCTTTGTCCTCATAGTCATGACCACCGGCCACTTCTCCGGACTGGCGGGTTCTGTCGCTTTGGCCCTGATCATGTTGCCGGTTATCGCGCGGACGACAGAGGATATGCTTGTGTTGGTTCCTTCATCTCTACGTGAGGCGGCTCTGGCACTGGGTGTGCCGCGCTGGAAGGCAACTCTTGGAGTGGTCTTTCGTGCCGCCAGAACCGGCCTTCTCACCGGCATTCTGCTGGCTGTTGCGCGGGTCAGCGGCGAAACCGCCCCCTTGCTGTTCACTGCGCTGAACAGCCCCTACTGGCCATCGTCAATCAATGAGCCAACCGCCAACCTGACTGTTACCATCTACAACTATGCCATGTCACCCTATGATGACTGGCAAACACTCGCCTGGGGAGCCTCTCTGCTGATCGCTGTCAGCGTCCTTGGCACAAACATTCTAACACGCACCATCCTCTGGTACAGGAGTCGATAAATATGCAAGTTGCCACAATCATCAAACGCGAATTCGCTGACGGTGTATCAATACCGGCCGTTGATCGCAAACACCTGCTGGCCGACGAAACGATCAAAATCGCTACGAAAGGGCTCAATTTCTATTACGACGAACAACAGGCTCTGTTCGACAACACAATAGAAATCGCAACGAACCGAGTAACCGCCATAATCGGCCCTTCCGGCTGTGGCAAGTCGACCCATCTCAGGACCTACAACCGTATTTTTGAGCTCTATCGTGGTCAAAAGGTCGACGGTGATGTCCTCCTCGACGGGGAGAATATCTTCGCCAGCGACCGGGACCCGCTGGAACTCCGGCGCAAGATCGGCATGATATTCCAAAAACCGACGCCGTTTCCGATGAGCGTTTTCGACAATGTCGCTTACGGCCTTAAACAACATTATCAGGTCAACAAGAGAGAGCTTGCAGAACGAGTCGAGCAGGCCCTCAGGCAAGCGGCACTCTGGGACGAGGTCAAAGACAAATTGAACAAGCCGGGAACCGCACTCTCCGGTGGCCAGCAGCAAAGACTTTGTATTGCCCGCGCAATCGCGATTGAACCGGAAGTGCTTCTCATGGACGAGCCAACATCGGCCATCGATCCGGTCGCCACGGCTCGCATCGAAGAATTGATCAACGATCTCAAAGAGCGCTACACCATTGTCATCGTCACTCACAACATGCAGCAGGCGGCACGTATTTCCGACTATACTGCGTTCTTCTACCAGGGGAAAATCGTTGAGTTCGACCAGACTGATAGGCTTTTTACCAATCCAGCCAACAAGCAGACTGAAGATTACATTACCGGACGTTTCGGTTAGCAGAAAAAGGAGACATAAAGCATGACAGGACACATGGAACGTGAAATAGAAAAACTTAAAAGATCAATACTGGCGCTCGCTGCTGTAGTTGAGGAAAGCGTCAAACAAGCCGTTATTGCTCTTGAGTCAAACGATATTGATCTGGCCAGAAAAATCATCGCAGGAGACCTGGCAGTGAATCAGAAAGAGGTCGAACTCGAGGAGGAGTGTTTGAAAATTCTGGCTCTGCACCAGCCGGTTGCGGCAGATCTTCGATTTATTGTGGCTGTCCTAAAAATCAACAACGACCTCGAACGCATCGGCGACCTCGCCGCAAATATGGCAGACCGCGTCGCAAGCCTCTCGGCCGCCAAGGAACACGAGGTTCCATTCGACCTTTCGAAGATGGCCGACAAGGCGGAGTTGATGCTAGAGAAAGCACTCGATGCACTGGTCAAGTTCGACGTCAACCTCGCGTATGAAGCGATCAAACTCGATGATGTGGTCGATAACATGCACAAGAAGAACTTTGCCGAGATCAAAGAGGAAATCCGGCAAAAACCGAAGCAGATCGATGCCCTGATAAGCTACCTGTCAATCTCTCGCTACCTTGAGAGGATTGCAGATCTTGCGACCAATATCGCCGAGGATGTGGTGTATCTGATCGAAGGGAAGATTGTAAGGCACATTATGTAACCCTCAACGGGAGAATCATGGAGAAGGAGGACCCTTCATCGAGAACACTGTGCACATCCACCCGACCATGATGTGCCTGAACGATATGCTTGACTATGGCGAGACCGAGGCCGGTTCCACCCATTTCACGACTGCGTGCAGCATCAACTCGGTAAAAGCGTTCAAACAGACGCGACAGATGTTGTTGAGGAATGCCGCATCCGAAGTCTTGCACTTTGAGACACAGTTCTGATTGGCGAGCTGTCGCCTCTACGACAACCCGGTTTTTCTTTTCGCTATATTTAATTGCGTTGTTGAGCAGGTTCACCAGCGCTTGTTCGAGTAGCGGTGGATTCGCTTGCAGCGTCAAATCTTCCGGGCAGAGAGTAACAACCTCGATTTCTTTCTGCATGATTTCAACGCTGCACGACTGAATCGCTGACTCAATGATTGAAGATAGTTTCGTTGTTTGAAAATCAATTTTTGACTGTTCCTGCCCCTGCTCGATACGAGAAAGGTTGAGTAAATCGTTAATGATCGCATTCAGTCGATCAGCCTGGCGCACAATGATGCCGATCGGCTCCTGCTGCTCTTTAGAGAGGTTTTCATCACCGCTCTGCAAGGTTTCGGCCCATCCTTTGATCGCGGTAATTGGCGTCTTCAGCTCATGAGAAACGTTGGCGACAAAATCACGCCGCAAGTTTTCGAGGTGACGTAGCCGGGTAATATCGTTTAAGACGATCAACGCCCCTATCCTCTTATTTTGGGCATTAAAGAGCGGTGAACCATGTGCCTGAAGTTCAACCTTGTTATTGCGTCTTATCATCATCAGTTCATGCTCTATCGTTTCTGTTGCCTGAAGCGAGTCAGTTATAAATTTTTGAAGCTCGGCCTTACGTAATACTTCCTGCACAGACCGCCCAACAGTTTGTTCAGGATCGGCTTCAAGCAGCTCGGCGGCAGCCTGATTGATGCGGATGATTTTTTCATTATTGTCCACAGCGATCACGCCCTCGATCATGCTCGAAAGCACCGCTTCGAGTTCGTTACGCTGTTGATTGACCGTCTGAAAACGCTCGTCTAGTTGCTCTGCCATTTTGTTAAGCGCGCGGGCTAGAGCCGCGATCTCTTCTGTGCCCTGAATCGGCAGTCTACGTTTTAGCTCTCCTTCGGCGAAGCTTTCCGCACCTAAGCGCATCTCCTGAAGCGGCTTGCTGATCCGTTGAGCAAATAAAAGCGAGAGAAATGCAAGTGCCAATGCAATCAGGAAACTGGCGCCGGCAATACGGCCATGTTCCGCACTAAGTGCAGCTTCGATGGCTGTCACAGGAATTGAGACACGGATGCACCCAGTGATTTCTTCGTCCACCTTAATAGGTAGCGCCACATACATATGGTTCTGTTGCAGAGTTCGACTGTAGCGTGACGATACACCTTTGCGTCCCCTTAATGCTTCAGAAACCTCTGGGCGCCGGGCGTGGTTATCCATACGGGTAGGGTCTTCGTCCGAGTCGGCCAGCACCTGTCCATTAGGCAGAATAATAGTGATACGCGTCTCAGTCTCGGTGCCAATCATTTTGGACAGTGCATCGATTTTTAAAGCGTTTTGTTCTGATAGCTTGCTGCTGATTTGATACTTAATCAGGGTGGCTTGGGTGGTGAGGTTCTTTTCAATTTGCGCAATGTAAAAAAGGCTGAGAGTGTTGGTGACATACCAACTAACGGCCAAGACGGCGACGAAAGTCACAAAAAGTAACGCAGGGTAGAGATGCCAGATTATTGGTAGACGTTTCATTCTTCATCTCTGAAACGGTAGCCGACTCCACGAACCGTCTCAATCAATTGACCGTAATTTCCAAGCTTCTTTCGCAAGCCCACTATTTGCACGTCCACAGACCTTTCGGTGACTATGTAATCATCCCCACGAATGGCATCGACAATTTGGTTACGAGTAAACACCCAGCCAGGTCTGCGAGAGAGCAAAAGCAACACTTGGAATTCAGTGTAAGTTAAAGCCACCGGCGTGTTGTCGACACGAATTTCATTGCGGCCAGAATGAATCGATAGACCGCCAACTTCAATCGGAGAGTCTGGATTTTTTTCTTTGGCGTCGCCGGCTCTGCGTAGTACCGTCTTTACACGGGCAAGAAGGACTTGGGGGCTAAAGGGCTTGGTAACATAGTCGTCAGCACCCATCTCCAGTCCTTTGACGATGTCCTCTTCTTCACCTTTAGCGGTTAGCATGATGACCGGAATAGAAGCCGTTGCCAGATTCTTTTTAAGCTCCAGACAAACCTCAAATCCATCGAGAACAGGGAGCATTAGATCAAGAAGGATCAAGTCAGGCAAAAGCTGCCTAGCCATCTCAAGGCCATCCTCCCCTGTGGTCGCCATGTCGGCCTGAAATCCTTCT
>JARRKW010000005.1:0-11623 GCA_037387645.1 Desulfuromonadaceae bacterium | reverse complement strand
CGATCCAGTTTGTTTCAACGGTCCAGTCGAGCAAACAGACGACCTATACGACCGATTTCAACCTGAGGTACCGAATCCTGCCGTCTTTGACCCTGACCTCTGTTCTGGAACTGACTCTGAACGACGAGTCGAAGAGTCATTCCAGCCATTCCAATTTACGTTGGTCTCCCAATCGGTGGATTTCCCCGTCCATCGGTTTCAACGAGGCCCAACAGAAGAGTGATGGGGTCGATCCCAGGGTGGATCGTTCCTATTCCCTGACCGTGCCCATTTCCCCCCTGCCGACCCTCCATGTCAGTCTCGGCGCCGCTCGCATCGAGAGCTATACCGGGTCGTTGAAAACGTCCCATACCGATAACTACAGCCTCAGTTCTTCGGCCAAGATTTACCCCGATCTGGCCGCCGATTTGGGATTGAATTATGCCACCGGGGGCACGGTGCAGAACGATGGGACCGCCATTGATCGAAAAAATCTATCCGGACGGTTTTCACTGGTCGCCGATTTGAGTCGCAGGCTGAAGGCCGAGCTCAGCAATACCTACCAGAAAACCCTGGAGCCCGTGGCCAGTACCGGGGCCGACTCGACCCTGACCCTGAACTATCGGCCTTCCGATCTATTGGTTTCCCGGCTGCGCTATGTCCATTATTGGCTCGGTCAAACCCCGGACAGTCTTGATTTCAGTTTCAACCTGGCCCTGTTGCGGACGCGGAAAACTCGTCTGAATCTGGTCTATCGCCAACAAAGAGACGCAGATGACAGATATTCTTTCGGGTTGCTGGGGAGTTGGGATATCAGCCAGATTTTCAGCCTGCAGAGTACCGCGCGCTATGAAATGGAGGATAACGGCAATGCCTGGCTCTGGAGTATGAAATTGTTCATGCGGTTGTGAAATCGCCGGTCGCTTGGAATCGGGCAGCGGCTGAAACCGTTTGGCGAAATCGCCTGATGATTCGGGAATTTTCCCGAATGCCCGAGAAGCATGGGGCCTATTTCGTTTGGTTGCGAATTTGGCATGTCATATGCTAGATTAAAATTTATCGTCACGGGTGGATGTTCAAATCGACTTTCATACGGACAAGAGAAGAGATTCTAAATGAAAAATACTTTTTCAAAGGTCATTCTTACCCTCCTGGGCCTGCTGCTGCTCCTTCCCGGATGCGCTTCCAGGAACAAACTGGACTCTTTCCTCCGCGAAGAAGTCAACTTGGCCTATGTCAAATCCGTGGGCGTGCTCCCCTTTGAAAACAACACTTCCGATCCCTATGCGGCCAAGCGCTGCCGTGAGATTCTGATGACCGAGGTCATGGCTTCCGGTCTGTTTGAGGTGGTGGAAAAAGGGGTGGTCGACAGTGCTTTGCGCACGGAGGCGGTGGATGCCGGTGCCGCCATCGATGCCGTCACTCTGCGCCGATTGGGGCAGCGGCTCGGTGTCGAAGCCTTCATCATGGGCTCCATGGACAGTATCGGTGAAAGTCGGTCGGGGAATTACTCCTACACCGAACTGACCATGAGCATACGCCTGGTGGACAGTGAGAAAAGCCTGGTACTTTGGCAGGCCAGCGGTCGGGGAAGCGGTTATTCCATCTGGGATCGCCTGTTCGGACTTGGATCGCGGGACTCCTTTCAGATTACCCTGGAGCTTATCCGCAGCCTGCTGCGCAGTATGGGAGAGCGCCCTGCATAAACAGCTGACGTCGAACATGGGATACGGTACTGTCCAATGAGGCCGATTGCGGGGGTATGGAAAAGGGTCGTTCTGATTTTGCTGGCCGTGGGCGTCGCGATCAGTGCGCCGTTGGCGACGCGGGCGTCCGAGGTGGCGGTGTTTCCGCTGCTCGATATAAGCCGGGGACCTAATGGAATCACTCTTCCCGTCACCCGTTATCTTACCGAGCGGTTGAGTGAAACCGGCACCGAATTCTCCCGTCCCGACATGGTGATTTCCTTCATGGCGCACAATCGGATCCGGGTTGCCGGCGAACTCGAAACTTTCCATCTCAAACAGGTGGAGGAGGATCTGGGCGTGGCCTTTGTTCTGCTTGGTGCCGTCGTGCAGGACAAGGAGAAACCGACCCCATCTTTCGGCGTGACCCTGAATCTGATCCGCACCTATGACGGCCTTACCGTCTGGTCCTATGTGGGCGCCTTCAGTGCCACCGAGTTGCTGCGCCCCCTCGGCATCGGCGATATTACCTCGGTTGCGGAGTTGCAGACCCTGATCGGGGATGAACTGGTAAAACGTTGGCCGGCCGATGCCGTAAAACAGGAAATACGGGATTCCGCCAGTATCGATTCCATCCTGTTGACGCCTAAGTTTGTCCGACCCGGTGCGGAGGTCCATTGTACCGTGCGCCTGCGCAACCGTTGGACGGTGGGCCGTACCCCGAAAGTCTTTTTCAAGGTAAATGAACAGTTGCATGCCGGCAGCTGGTCGGAGGCCAGTGGGGGCTATGAAGCCACCTGGGTGGCCGGGGAACAGGATGGTCGTTATCCGGTATCCCTGTTGTTGGAGTGGCCCCTCTATGGGCGTACCGAAACGGTTCCTCTCGGGTCCTTTGTCGTGGATGGCGTGCCGCCGTTGGTGGCCCTGGAACTGAAGGGTGAGCGGATGGCGGGAGAAACCAAGGTTTTCCGGGGCGAGGTGACGGTCATGCCGAGTCTGATCGTGCGCAAGCCCATTGCGCGCTGGCGCATTACCTTCAAGACCCTCAACGACGTGGTGGTCGCTACCGAAGAGCATGCCGGCAACATTCCCAACCGGGTTGTCTGGGCCGGGCATAACGTCTGGGAAGGGCAGGAGGTCGAAGGCGAGTACCGGGCTTTCTTCGAGGTTTGGGATGACGCAGGCAATACGGCGTCGGCCTCCGAGACCTTTGAGCTGAAAAGCATTCCCGCCGAGGTGGTGGTGGAAGCGGCGAAGAAGGGGGAAGAGGTGGTGGTGGAATTGCAGCGCGACAGCAAGGTTCCCCTGGCGTACTGGCGCCTGGAAATGTGGTCGGAAGAGGGGCGCCTGTTGAAGCAGGCCGAAGGCGAAGAGTTGCCGGAGCAGCTTAGTTTCGAATTGCCGGAGGTGGCGCCGGATCGAAAAATCGGTGGTATATTGATTACGGAAGATGTGCTGGGCAACAAAGGACGCAAGAATATCACGGATTTCTTCCCCCCGGCCGGCCAAAACAAGGCCCCGGCGGAGGAAGAGCAAAAGTCGGCGACGGAAACCTGGGTTGATGAATTTTAGAGCGAAAGCCCCGAAGACAATCGGCGCGCGGGTGGTTTTCCTGCTGGGAGTGCTGTTTTGCCTCGCCGGCTGCGGGAGGGATCCTTTTCTGCACCGGATGAAGCCCTTGCCGGCCGAGACTCCCTGCCGGATTGCGGTGCTGCCCCTGATCAATGAAACCGATTATCCCCTGGCGGAGACCATCGTCTATAAGGTGTTTTCCGTAGAATTGACCGAAATGGGCAACTTCTGGCTCGCTCAGGAAGGAGATATCCGGAAGATATTTCAGCAGTTTCGCATTTACCCGGGACAGCCCCTGAGCCCGGAACAGATGAAGATTTTGGCGGACCGCCTGAACGTGCAACTGTTGATTACCGGCAACATTATTCAGATGCAGGAAAATCCGGGACCCAACGGCAGCGTCAATCCGGAACTTGCGGTTCGCCTGAGCATTCTGAATGCCGACACCATTGAAACCCTGTGGAGCACCTACCATCGCCGTCAGGGGATCGATTATCAAACAACCATGCATTTTGGCCAGATCAATTCCATGACCCGTCTTTGTCGACAGGTCGCAAAAGAAATTATCAATCTCTGGTTTGAACAAGGACTGACTCCATGCGACATTACATCTCAGTACTGATGCTGCAAATCTTTCTGCTGTCCCTGCTGGTTACGCCGGCCTTCAGCTGGTGGTGGGACGACCCCCTGATCACCATCGACGGCGTGCGCTACAGCACGGACGATTTCAAGCAATGGTGGAAATACTGGAACGACCAGGATCTCGAACTGCCGGAAACGGTCGATCCCTATCTCGACTGGTTGCTGCTGGTCCGGGAAGGACAGCGGATGGAACTGGAACAGGTTCCCTCGTTTCAGCACAAGTCCAGGGTTTTTCTGCAGGTGCGTTCCCTGTTGCTGCTGAAGAAAGAGGAAATCAACGATCGCATCCGGATCGACGAAAGGGAGCTGTGGGACCGTTACAAGGAACTGTACACCCCCATCTGGTTGATGCAGCGCCTGGAGTTCCTCGATGAGACCGCCGCCAATGCCGCCCGCGAAAAACTGGCCTCCGGCGAATTGACCGATGAGGCGCTGATTCAGTTGCCGCCGGAAGAGGGCGGTCCCGTTTCCACCCGTGAGGATTGGCGGCGGCCGTCCAGCATCGATCCGGGCTGGGCCGATCTGTTCCGGCCTCTGGCTGTGGGCGAAACCACGGCGCCGCAATCCTTCGACGATCATTCCATCGTCTATCGGGTGAAGGAGCGCCTGGAGGGCGACGAGGAGGATTTCGCCAAGCTGCGGGGACGGTTGAAGGATGACACCTGGAAGGAACAGGAAGAGCGTCTGACCGAGGCCATGCTGGAACGGTTGATGGAAAAATATGAAGTCAAGATCAACCGGGAGCGTCTGGAGCTGTTGCCGGTCATTGCCCCGGATGAAGTTTACAGCGATGAGCCGATTGTCACCACCAATCGCCAGAATGTTTCGGAGAAGGATTTCATCGTCCTGTTGCGTCGCGGGGTTGGTCCCCGCCTGGCTCACAATCCCGGCATCGAGGAAATGAACGAGATCAAGGAGAACGTGCTGAAGGGGATCCTCAACCAGAACCTGACCAACTGGGAATCCCTGGACCGCAATTACCAGGAGCGGGAGCCGTTCAAGGCGGAATACGAGTTCAACGTCAATCATCGGCTGACCCTGGCCCTGGCGGAGCGGTTTTTCAGTTCTGAAAATGAGGTGAGCCCGGACGAGATCGAAGCCTATTACCAGGCCAATATCAACCGTTATTCCCAACCGGAGCTGGCGCGGTTCCATATCCTGGAGGATGAGGAGGGCTCGGTGGATCGCATCTGGTCGGATGTGGTTGTCGGCATGGAATTTACCGACGCGGTCAAAAAAGAGACCAAAAAGAACATCAGTGTCACGGACATCCCCTTCAGTCATCTGGACGATGCCGTGCAACAGGTGGTCAAGGGTCTGGCCAAGGGGGAAACGAGCGAGCCCTTCGTTTCCAACGACACACGCTTTATCCTGCATCTGGTCGAGCATCTGCCCGCCAAGCCAATTCCGTTGGCCAAAGTCGAGGCCAGCATCCGGGCCAAACTGGAGCAGGAGCGTCGGCTGCAGAAGCGCAATGACTATCTGGACCAGTTGAAATCCCGCTCGAAAATTGAAATCAGTGCTTCGGCCTGGCGGAAAGTTAAGCAGGAACTGGGAGAGGCGAAATGAGCAAATACCTGAGAATCTTTTTGGAAAAGGGCATCTGTCTGCTGGTGCCGGCGGTTCTGGCGTTGGCGGGGGGATGTACGCAGCCTGCTCCTCCGGCCCGGGTGAAACAGACCTGTGTCCAATGCCATCCGGATATGGTGGCCCGGTATCAGACCGGCAATGTCCATCTGCCGGTAAAAAAACAGGATTGTGAAGCCTGTCACCTGCCCCATGGCCTGATCGGCGGGGTGATCGAGCGTCAGAATCCACCGCAGCTCTGTCAGGGCTGCCATGCGGATTTTCGCAATGTCGCCGGGAAGGCCTCGGTGCATGAGCCGGTGCGGAACGGAGTCTGCGGTAGCTGCCACGAAGCCCATAATTCGCCCTATCCCAAATTGCTGACGGCAGCGAGCGAAGACATCTGCTTCACCTGTCATGAACGGGCTACCTTTACCAAATCCCGGGTTCACGCGCCGCTGGCGGAGGGTTGTCTCACCTGTCATGACGCCCACATGGCCGATCAGGCCAAATTACTGGGCATGGAAACCGATGCGCTTTGCGCCTCCTGCCATGATGTCAAGACCGGCAGTTTCCGGGACAGCCACCGGAATTATCCGGTGACCACCCAATGTGTCGATTGTCATTCCCAGCACAGTTCCAACAGCCAGGGGCTGCTCAAGGAAATCGTCCATGAGCCCATGAAAAATGGGGACTGCGACGAATGCCATCAGGTTCAGGGCGAAGCCATTACCGTCAAAAAGGTTGCCGGCGGCCTCTGTCTGAACTGTCACGAGGACGCCAAGGACAGTGCGCAACATGATCCGGTCAAGGAAGGGGAATGTCAGTCCTGCCATGCGGTTCACGGCAGCGACTATCCCGGCATGCTGGCCGCTTCTCCGGGCCAGGTCTGCGGAACCTGCCATGAGTCGGAGCAACACAGCGGCGGCAGTGTTCATGCGCCCTTTGGTCAGGGGGAGTGTCTGAGTTGTCACAGCGGTCATCGCGGCGCCGGGCAAGCTCTGTTGCAAAAAGAAGCCCCGGGACTTTGCTATGAGTGTCATGACCGGGCGGATTATGCCAATCGGAAGCGGGTCCATCCGCCGGCTCGGGACGGCCGTTGCGCCGACTGCCATACCCCCCATGAATCGAAACGGAAGAACCTGCTGACCGAAACCGAGGACAACCTCTGTTTCAATTGTCACCAACAGACTCGGGCGGAACTGAGCCGCTTCTCCACCCACAAGCCGTTCAGTCGCGGCTCCTGCAGTTCCTGCCACGATCCCCATGGCGGCTCGCGTACTGGTTTGCTCAAAAAGTCTTTGGCCAAAGGGGAGTTGTGCTTGGGTTGTCACCAGACCCTGGCGGCCAAAATGACCGGTGAAAAGGCCCATTCCCCCTTCGCTGACGGCGATTGCCTGGATTGCCACGGGGTACATGGCACCGATCAGGGGAAACTGATGAAGCGACGGCCGGGACTTATCTGTTATTCCTGCCATGAGGATACGAAGGCGACCACGGAGCGCTACAAGTATCAGCATACGCCGGTTGTTGATCTGGAATGCGGTGCCTGTCACAGCGGGCATGCTTCGCCCCACCCGGCCTTTATGAAAAAGGGGCAGCCGGCCCTCTGTCTGGGGTGTCATGGCGAGGTGGCCAAATATTGGCGGGACGGGGCCGCGCATCCCCCCGCCGCCGAGGAATGCACCACCTGTCATGGTGCCCATGGCTCCAATTACAGTGTTCTGAAAGTGGATGAGATCGGACCGCTCTGCGCCCAGTGTCACGAATCGGACACGCCCGAGTTTGCCGCGGCGCATCATCAGATCACGCCGGGTCCCTCATCCTGTGTGTCCTGTCATGATCCGCATGGTGGACCGGAAAAGAACCTGCTTTATGCCGTGAGTCATGCCCCCTTTACGCCTGACACTCCCGGCAGTTGCACTCCTTGCCATAAAGGAAGGGCCAAATAAATGTTCTCACAATTTACAAGTCGAATTTGTCTGCCTCTTATGCTGCTGTTGTTGCTGATCGCTCAGGGCTCGGCGCTGGCGGCGGTGGATTGTTTTTCCTGTCACGACCGGGATACCTTCCAGCGGCGGGTGAAACATCAACCGGCCGACGATGGTGAATGTTTCACCTGTCACAATCCCCATGTCGCGCCCCATGAAGGACTGATTAAAAAGGCGATTCCCCGCTTGTGTTTCAACTGTCACGAGGATATGCGAGATGGGCTGCAGCAGGCTGTTGTTCATCAGCCGGTGCGGGATGGTCAGTGCCTGGCCTGCCACCATCCCCACTCCTCGGATCAGACCGGTCTGCTCAATGCGCGGTTGGTGGATACCTGTCTGGCCTGTCATACCGGTCTGCCCAAACAGTACAAGTATACCCATCAGCCCTATGCGCAGGGGAAATGTTCCGCCTGCCATGAGGCGCACCAGTCGGATCACCGCGGTCTGCTGGTGAAGGAACCGACCGCCCTCTGTCTGGGCTGCCATGATCGGTCGGCGCTGAAACGCAAGCATGCCGATTACCCCGGGGAACTGAAAAACTGCGGGACCTGTCACAGTCCCCACGGCAGCGATCGCAAGGGCCTGATCCGGAACGTGCTGCACCAGCCCTATGCCGATGGGTGCGGCGACTGCCATAGCGGGAAGAATACCCCGGTGGGAATCGATACCTGTCTCAACTGTCACGAGGATGTGGAGGAACAGATGGCATCTTCCCATAACCACCTGGTTCGCTATAAAGAGAATGGCTGTATCGCCTGCCACTCCCCCCATGCGGGGGATGATGGGCGCCTGCTTAAAGGGAGCGACCGCTATGTCTGCAGTACCTGTCATCTGGATACCTTTCAGCATTACGATGCCGCCCATTACAAGCATGTCAAGACCGCTTCCTGCGCCGATTGTCATGCCCCCCATGGGTCCAATTTCCCGAACATGACCAAGGCGCCCATCAATGCGGTTTGTTATCCCTGTCATGAAAAACATTCGGAATTTTCTCATCCCATCGGCGAGGATGTCTTTGATCCGCGAACCCAGCAGATATTGACCTGCGCTTCCTGTCATGCGGTCAAAGGGACGCAACACGAAAGTCACCTGCGCTACGACGGTCACCGGGCTCTCTGTATCCAGTGCCATCGGGACATTTAGACCGCGCGGGCGGCAAGGCGCAGATCCGGCACTTTGGTGCGGACTGTTTTCACCAATCAATCTATGACGTGGATAGATCATGACTGAGATGAGTAAACAAAAAGTTTGGCATTGGACCGTCGGTGTTCTGGGGATCGCGCTGCTGTTGCTGCCGGCTCCGGCAACCGCGGAATCCCCCTGGAAATGGCAGAAAAGTCTGCGTATCGAAACGCCCGGGGATGCCATGTACATGCCCTCGGCGGTTTCCTTCGACCCTTCGACCGAGCGATATTATGTTGTCGACACCGGCCGTAACCGACTGGTTTCCTACAGCCGGGCCGGCGCCATGGTGAAAGCCTTCAGTGCCGATAACCGTCTGCTGGCGCCCTTCGATATGGTCCGGCTCGACGACGGCACGCTCTGGGTGGTGGAAAAGGGGCGCAACAGTCTCACTTCCATTAATGTCGGGGCCAAGCAGGTAACTCCCCATGTGCTGAGGGATGGAGCGCAGCGGATTTTCCCGGATCGGGTTGCCTATGGTCAGGGCGCGCTCTATGTGCTGGACCGGGCCAGCGGCAACGTCCTGCGCCTCAATGAGGATCTATCGGTGGCGCAGCGCTTCGGTTGCCCCGATTGTACCGATGGTTTTGCCGACTTTGCCGTTACCGACGACGCGGTCTGGGCGCTGGAGACCCTGGAAAAAAAGGTTTTCCGCTTCCGCCCCGACGGCAGTATCGCCGAGACCATTCATTTCAAGGGCCAGGTCGGTTTTCCGGTATCCATGGCCATGGGTGTCGGCCTGGATGATGCCCTCTATATTCTCGACCGCCACCAGCACCGGATCGTTGTGTTCAAACGGAACGGCCAGTTTATGTACGAATTTTTGGAACTGGGGCAAGGCCCCAGTCAGGTCCAGTTCCCCCGGCAGATCCGTTTCGACCCCTGGGGCAATCTCTGCGTGGTGGACGAGGGCAACGGCCGCGTGGAGGTTTTCAGCCGATAGGATGGAAGCATGAATGGGCGCAATGGTTGGATTATCTGGGGGAGCGTTTGGGCCGCCATACTGTTGCCGGGATTATCCCTGGCGGCGGTCACGGGGCTGTGCTCGGATTGTCATACCATGCATGACAGCCAGCAAGGTTCGCTGGTGGCTTTTACGCGGGACAGCACCGGACAGAGCGTCTTTACCGAAGTGCCCTTCAAAAAGCTGCTGAAAACCGATTGCGTCGGTTGTCATTCCGATGCCGGAAATGAAACCATCCTGATTCAGGGGGAGCGGCAAACCCCGGTGGTGCTCAATCTGGTTGAGCCGACCTATCCGCCCGACGGCAGTTCGTCGGCGACGTTGGCGGGCGGGAATTTCTACTGGGCGGCGCAAGTGGGGGATGAGTATGGACACAATGTCTATGGTATCTCCGAACAGGATTTCCGTCTCGGAGGCGGCGTCCTTGCTCCCGGCGGCACCCCCGGTACCGTCGATGCCTGTGCCGGTTGTCATCGTAGTCTGGCGACGGCGGAAACGGGGTGCAATGGCTGCCACGTGGTGCAGCATCATGCCGTCGGGCCGAATCAGGTCAGCACCGCCGAGGAAGGCTGGTATCGTTTTCTCGGCGCGGTCATGGAACGGGGGGATGGATCCGAAGTGCCCCCGGATGGTGTTACCGGCATTGAGGACCCGTCTTGGGAACAGAACCCCTTGTCCTCTCGGCATAATACCTATCAGGGGGCGTCTTCCCCCTATGGCAGTTATTTGAATACCCGTTCCATCAGCCAGAAATGTACCGGTTGTCATGGCCTGTTCCATGGCAATACCACAGCCAATTCGACCTGGATCCGTCATCCCGTGGATGTGGTCATTCCCAACACCCCGGAATTTTCCGGTTTGACCGATTACAACCCCCTGGTGCCGGTAGCCCGGCGTAACGTCGCTGGGAACGATGCCAATTCCCCGTTCATTACCCTGGGTTCCGATGTGGTTTCCTGTATCAGCTGCCATCGTGCGCATGGCTCGCCGTATCCGGCCATGTTGCGGTGGGGTTATCGGGCTTGGCCCGGTGATGATCCCTATACCGGCGGACCCGCCTTCAATGGATGTGCCGTATGTCATACCAGCAAAAGTTGAAAATGCGGATGCTCAGCTTCGCTGACCCCGGCCGAAAATGCGGCCGACTTTTTTGCGGGCTGCTGTTGTGGCTGCTTCTGCCGCTGTGGTTGACCGCCTGCCAGCCCGGCAACGGGAACAAGGCAAGACGTCTGGCGGAAATTGCGTCGCCCGACGCCAGCCGGGCGCGCTTGAGTTTGTTCCTCGGTCTCAGCGATCCGGACGGCCCGGGCATGCGGCTCAAGATGGAGGGTCTGGAAGTCTTGGCCGACCAGGTCTGGCATGCCATCGCGCCGGATGAAATCGAACTCGACTCCAAGGATATCGGCGCCCGGCAACTCTTCCTCGGTAGTTGTCCGGTCCCCTTCGGCGATTATAATCGGGTCCGCTTCCGGGTTACGCAGACGGCGCTTTATCGGGAGGACGGCAGTTACAAGGAGCTCTCCGCCGAACCCACGGTCGTGGAGATGGGGGTGGCTTCTTCCCAGCCGTTGACAGCGGGGGACAGCCGCTCCCTGTTTCTGACCTGGGATCTGGCGGCGTCGTTGGAGGGCCCGGAACGGATCCGGCCGGTGTTCACCGCGGCCGCTCCGCTTCGACAGTTGCCGGCCAACCTGGTCTATGTGGCCTGTCCCGACATCGATACCATCTTCATCGTGCGTAGCGATAAGGACTGGGTGGCGGATTCCTTCGGCCTGGCCGGACAGCCCACCTACCTGGCCCTTGATCCCCGAACCCAGGGCGAGCGGCTCTTTATTCTGGCCGCCCGGGAAAAAGCCATCAAGGTGGTGGATCTTGCCTCTCAGCGGGTGATCGACGTGTTTCATATCCCCCTCGTTGAAGCGGCGGATTTCATGACCGTCAGTCCGGACGGCACCTCGGCCTATATTCTCGATGCGAAAAACAGCTATCTGAGTCGGCTCGATGTGGGTACCGGTCAGCTGCTGGGACGGGTGCATTTGCCC
>JARRKW010000004.1:0-12542 GCA_037387645.1 Desulfuromonadaceae bacterium | reverse complement strand
GCAATCTCGAACTGACGACTGAAATCGTAGGTCAGCACCGATTGGGTCCAGAGGTAATCGATGCCATCGAGCAGTCGCCGTCCGAAACTCAGCGAGCGGGAACGGGAGGCCAGCAGGGCCTCGCCGGCATTGTCGGCCAGGGTGCTGGGATCGATGCGCAGCCAGCAATTGTCTTCCAGCAGAGCCTCAACCCAAACGTGGGCGGCCTCTTCCGTGACCAGATAATAACCTCCAAACTGGTTGTATTCACCACCATAATAGCCCCCCACCAGGCGGGAGGGAACCCCGGCAAGGCGCAACAGCTGACCGAAGGCCGAGGCGAAAAACGCGCAATTCCCCCGTTACTTCTGAAAAAGAAAGGTATCGACCGGATCGGTCGTTTCGGGCAGGTCCCGGTCGGCATAACGCAGATGCTGTCCCCTGAAAAAGGCCTGCAGGCGGTCGATACGCGCGGCAGCACCGGGCGCCCCCGCAGCAATGGAGCGGGCCACCTCCCGCACCCGGTCGGAAACCGCAACGGGGGGCTGCAGATAAAAATCCCGATCCTGGAAACGGACTAAGCGCAATTGTCCTGACGGCAAAGCGGTCACCTGATAATGGACGCCACGCTCATTTTTCCGGCGAGCGGTAAAGATCAGCTCGCCAATGTCACGGTAGCGCAAACCGCTGATTTGCAGTGGTCGGTCCAGGGTCGGCAGATAGAGTCCCTGCCGCGGTTCGCAGAAAAACTCCAGGGTTCTGGGTGGCTCCCTCTGGGCACGCAAGATTTCCTGACCCGGCGGATTTTTTCGAATCCAGCCGGTGCCGTCAAGGGTATTGAGCACGATGGTCCGCCAGTAGCGGAGCTCGGCGTCCAACGGCTCGCTGCTGACCCGGAAGGCGACGGTGCGGGAATGCCCCACCGCGGCAAATTGACCCGGACGCACCTGATCGCTGAAGCCGGTGGTGGCCGTCGTTCCCGGATTGAGAAAATTCCAAAGGGCGTGTTCGGTGCGGGGCAGAATAGCAAAAAAGAGCAACATCAGGGGTAAGGAACAGGCCGGTAGCAGCAGGGAGAAGGTCAGCAGCCGTCTGGCCTTGCCCGGTTCCAGCAACAGTTCCGGATCGGTGCTGTAAAAACTGAGCAGCACCAGACCTACCGTGACCAGCAGCAATAGCAGCAGCAGGTAGACCAAAAAGGCCATACTCAATGACAACAGTGACGAACCGGCCAGCACAAAAATGGCCAGGACGAATATCTGCAGATAGTTGCGACTGTTCTTTTCGGTAATCAGACGAATGGCCAGCAACAGCACCAGAATGTTGACCATCGGCTCGACCAGACTGGTACGGCTGATTTGGAGAACATAACCGGCTACGCAAACCAGGGACAAGAGGGTGGCCGGCAGGGGCGTCAACGGGTACCAGCGCCGGCGATCGAACACCAGCCCGCCGAACAGCGCGAGGAGAAAAGCGCCCTGCACCAGGGCATCGAGATAGAAAAAGAGGGGAGCGACGGCCACCAGACTGACCAGGGTCGCCAGGATATTGAGCAGTGACCTAATCTTGACCATAGACACCCAATTCGGTCAGCAGATGCAGGCGGTGGTGGCGGCCGGTGGCCGGTTGAAACCGCTGGGGACCGAGACGCAACCCCAGCGGCCGGTTCTGCCGCAGATAATGGTTGACCAGAAAGACCGCCTGGCCAAGGCGCTCTTCCAGGCTTGTCCCCGGCAGCAGGTCGAGATCGAGCCGTACCGGCTCGACGGTGGTGGCGGCCAGCTCCTTGACCAGCAACTGATCGCTGCGGGCGGAAAGTTTCCAATGGATCTGTTTGAGGGGTTCGCCCGAGCGGTAATCGGCAATGCGCTGAATATCCCCCTGCTGCCCGCGGCCGAAGTCCTGGTTTTCTCCTTGCCGAAGTCCGGGGTCACCACTGGGCGGCCAGGAACAGGGGCGCGGCCTGGGAAAGACCAGGATCGGTAAATCCACAGGAACAGTGCGGTTGCGGATAAAAAAATTGACCGGAAAGATGGAACGCAGCTGAACCGCATGGATGGTTTGACGGCCACGGGCAGGAAACCTCAGCAGGACTTCCTCTTCGGCACTGGCTCTGCCCTCCACCATATGGAAACAGGCGGAAGCTCCCGGCAAACCGACTTGCAGTAAAAAGATGGGCAATCGCCGGGCATTGTGCAGGCGGATGCGCACCAGAGCCGGTTGCCCGGCGTAGATCTCGGCAGGAAGAACCAGCTGTATTTGTGGCCGTCCGAGGTTGTGCTTGCCCATCAGGCCGGAGACGGCCATGAAACCGAGCAGCGCCGAAACCAGCAGATAGAGCAGATTGTTGCCGGTATTGACCGCCCCGAAACCGAGCAGCAGGGTAATGCTGATGTAGACCAGGCCTGACCGGGTCAGTTTTACCGGAGAGGCAGCGGCAGTTTTTGCAGCAGCGATTTGAGCACCTCGCGCTTGTTGAGGGTTTCATGTTCCGGCCGCAGGATCAGTCGATGGGCACCACCGGCCAGGGTGACGGCCTTGACATCCTCGGGAATGACATAGTCGCGGCCGTCGAGGTAGGCGGCGCTTTTGGCCGCCGCGGCCAGGGTAATCCCGCCACGGGTCGAAATTCCCGTGAGCAGCTGGGGGCAGTCCCGGGTGGCGGCAACGATGGCGAAAATGTAGTCGACCACCTTTTCCGACAGGTAGATCCGGGCGGCTATGGCCTGTTTCGCTTCGCTGATTTCCCGCCGGCTGATCAGGGGTTGCAGCTGCCGCAGCTGCTCCCGGATGCTGCCGCCGCGAATAATGGTTTTCTCCACGCTCTCCGGAGGATAACCGATGCCGGTATGCAGACTGAAACGGTCGAGCTGG
The DNA here is from genome assembly GCA_037387645.1 of Desulfuromonadaceae bacterium. Lineage (GTDB taxonomy): Bacteria > Desulfobacterota > Desulfuromonadia > Desulfuromonadales > Trichloromonadaceae > Trichloromonas. Next base: position 9,689 of record JARRKW010000004.1, on the reverse strand, counting down.
GATTCGGGCAAGGGATAGGTACCGACCTGCTCCATGGGATTTTGGGTGGCGATCACCATGAAAGGTTCCGGCAGGGGATGGGTAACGCCCTCGACGGTCACCCGCATTTCCTCCATGGCCTCAAGCAGGGCGCTCTGGGTCCGGGGCATGGCCCGATTGATTTCGTCGACCAACAACAGATTGTTGAAGATGGGCCCCGGCACAAATTTAAAATGCCCCTGTTCCCGGTCATAGATGGACAGGCCGGTAATATCGGTGGGCAGCAGATCGGAGGTGCACTGAATCCGGCCGAAACTGAGATCGAGCACCTGGGCTAGAGCCAAAGCCAGGGTGGTTTTGCCGAGACCGGGAATGTCTTCGAGCAGAATATGCCCCCCCGACAACAGCCCGATGATGGCCAGTCGAATCGCCTGAATCTTGCCTTGCAGGTAATGTCCCGCCAGCATGTCGATGATGCTGACGAATTTGTCACGATGAATCAACGCTTCAAGGGATTTCGGTTCGGACATGAAAAGCCTTTCCGTTCAAAGGATCGGGACCGGAGTTTTCCGCGGCGGCGCAGCCGTTCAGCCACCGCCTTCCTGACAGAGGATGACCAGGTAGCCGTCGGGATCGTGCAACCAGATTTCGCTGCGCTTGAACTCGTCGTCCTCCAGGTCATAGAGCAAATGTCTCTGCTGACGGTCGATGGCGCGCCGGATCGGACCGAGATCGGAAATCCTGAATTCCAGGGTCAGGCCAACCCCCAACGGGTGGCGGTCGAGATTTTGAAACAGGGCCGGATGCAGGGCGGCCAGGTTATCCAGTTCGCGAAACAGAATGCTGGCATCCCCCCGCCGCAGCAGCAACAGTGGTTGGTGTCCGTCTGCGGGAACAAACCGTTCCAGGGGCAGCTGCAGAAGTTCGCCGTAGAAAGATGCCGTCCGCTCCAGGTCGTTGACCCCCAACGTCAGGGTTAGATTCATGAATACTCCTTTTCTTCTAGAATTATCATGCTCTTCATGCCCTGGCAAGGGTTGGGAATCCCTTCCCCTGTCCGTGGAAGTTGACCCAGCTGCGCGGCTGTGATTTAATCGCATCGGTTGCTGGAGAAAAGTCTATGACGATGGCTTATTTGGCCCTGGGTTCCAATCTCGGAGATCGACTGGCCACTCTCAGGGGCGCCCGGGCGGCCCTCGAAGCGCATTCCAATATCAGGGTAACCGGCGCTTCATCCATATACGAAACGGAAGCGGTCGGTGGGCCGACCGGCCAGGACCGCTATTTCAATGCGGTACTGCAGGTGGAAACCGGCCTGGCGCCGCGCGAGCTCTTGACGGCCTGTCATGCCATTGAACAGCACTTCGGTCGCCGGCGCGAAGTTCACTGGGGACCGCGAACCCTTGACATCGATCTGTTGTTTTTCGGCGAAGCAAGCGCCGACGGTCCGGACCTGATGCTGCCTCATCCGCACCTGCACCTGCGGCGTTTCGTGCTGGCCCCGTTGCTCGAACTGGCTCCCGCGCTGATCCATCCGCGCCTGGGAAAGTCGATCCGCGAGCTGTATGCGCATCTCAACGACCCTGCCGGCCTGCGTCGCGCAGAGGTCTTTTGGTGAAATGATGATCAAATTATTGATTCTGGGACTGCTGGGTTTTCTCGCCTACACCTTTTTTACCGCCCTTACCCATTCGATGACCGGGGCGAAGAAACATGTTCCACCGCAAAAAACGCGGCAGGGAGAAGACATGGTGCGGGATCCCCAGTGCGGCACCTACATCCCCCGGGGAGACGCCCTGGAAAAAACCGTCGGCGGCCAAAAACATTACTTTTGTTCCACCGAGTGTCGGGACCGGTTCAGCGCCGAAAATAAAAAACGCTGAACCACATGTATCCTTTGTTCAACCTTTCAGGTTATCGAATCCGCAACCCGATGGGATTCTTCATCTTCCCCGTTGCCGTTCGTAACCTGTCGCCTAGACCATTTATTCTTTTGAGGAGAACCACATGAAGTTTTTTATCGATACTGCCGAAGTTGGTGACATCCGGGCCGCTCATGATCTCGGTCTGGTCGATGGGGTCACCACCAACCCTTCACTCATCGCCAAAAGCGGTCGTGATTTTAAGGAAGTTATTATTGAAATCACCTCCATCGTCGATGGCCCGATTTCCGCCGAAGTCATTGCCCTCGATGCGGAGGGCATGATCCGGGAAGGACGGGAGTTGGCAAAGATTCACAAAAATATCGTCATCAAGGTGCCCATGACCGGAGAGGGGCTCAAAGCGACCCGCATCTTTGCCGCCGAACAGATCCGGACCAACGTCACCCTGGTCTTTTCGCCACTGCAGGCCCTGCTGGCCGCCAAGGCCGGCGCCAGCTATGTTTCCCCCTTCATCGGCCGTCTTGACGATGTCGGCCATGACGGCATGGAAGGCATCGATCAGATTCGCACCATTTTCGATAATTACGGCTTTGCCACCGAAATCATCGTGGCTTCGGTGCGCAGCCCTCTGCATGTGCTCAATGCGGCTCTGCTCGGCGCCGACATCTGCACCATACCACCGGCGGTCATCAACCAGTTGGCCAAACATCCCCTCACCGATGTGGGCATTGCCAAATTCCTGGCGGACTGGGAAAAAGCCAAGTAATCGGGTTGTCCCCGGGTTTCCTCACGCAAAAAAGCCTGTCGTCTCATGCTGCCCTTTTCGAGGGAGCATGAGACGACAGGCTTTCGTTCTTTCTGGATTATTCCCGCGGGCGGCCCGCAATCAACTATTGCTGAAACCCAGCCCGCGCAGTTTACGATACAGGGTATTGCGACCGATCCCCATAATCCGGGCCGCCGCGGCAATATTGCCCCCCGTCTGTTCCAGCGTGGCAAAAATGATCTTGGCTTCGGCGTCGGCCAGAAGGGCATTGCCGCCACCATTGGCCGTTTCCGGTTCCGCGATCAGATCCGCCACCGGATCCGCGGACTCTTTCAGTGGGTTGTTTTTGGCCTGCTCAATAAAGTCCTCCGAGAGTTCGTCCAGGGTTATTTCCTGACCATCACCCAACAGCGCCAGCGCCGTTCGTAAAACATTGTACAGCTGGCGCAGATTGCCGGGCCAGGGATGGTTTTCAAACAGCCGGAGAACTTCGGAACTAAGGGTGACCTGGCTGTCGCCTGCCAGCTCATCCAGGATGTTTCGGGCCAGCTTTATGCGGTCCTCCCGGTCTTTCAGGCTGGGCAGGGTCAACAACAGGCCATTGAGACGATAGTAAAGATCCTCGCGGAAGGCCCCGGAACCGACTTCATCGCGAATTCGCCGGTTGGTGGCACAGATGACGGAAAAATCGACCCTGAGGCTGCCGGTCCCTCCCAACGGCGAGACCAGACGGTCCTGCAGCACCCGTAACAGCCTGGCCTGGAGCTGAAGCGGCATCTCCCCGATTTCGTCCAGAAACAGGGTACCCTGATCCGCTTCCCGAATCTTTCCGACATGTCCTTTTTGGCGCGCGCCGGTAAAGGCGCCTTCCTGGTAACCGAACAGTTCGGATTCAATCAACCCTTCCGGGATGGCGGCACAGTTGACCGGCACAAACGGGCCGCTCTTGCGGGGGCCGGCCGCATGCAGAGCCTGGGCCAGCAGTTCCTTGCCGGTCCCCGAATCCCCTTCAATCATGATCGGGATGTCGTGCCCGATGACTTTAAGGGCTTTATTGACCAGGGCCTTCATTTTCCGGTCGCCCAGTTCAAGGACTTGCAGAGAAAATTCGTTCGGAGCTGCTTTCTCGAGTTTTTTCTCCGGCTTTAAACAGGAAAGATCGCCCGGCCGCGAGGTCGGCGGCGAAAAGGTCGAACCCGGCCAGATGCGGGCATAGATTTCCACCCCGGACCCCAGCTGCAATTTCAGAACGGGACGCTGCTGAAACTGGTTTTGCGCCAACAATTTCGGCAGGCTGAGCCGGAACAGGGAACTGAAGGAATGCTCCGCCATAGTGAAACGATCCAGTTCGAACTGCTGCAAAGCCTGACGGTTGGCGGCAATAAACTCCCCCTGGGGTGAAAAAACCGCGATCCCTTCATAAAGCGAACCGATAAATTCGGGCTTGAGGTGAAAACAGATGATAATATCGTTGGGAAAATCCTGGGCGAACATCTGGTTTTCGATGATTTGCGCGGACAGTCGCACCAGGGCCATGGTATGGCGCTGGTGATAACCGTAATGACCGGAAACGTTCAACGCCCCCAGAATGGCTCCCCGTGGATCAAAAATGGGCGTGGCGGAACAGCTGAGAAATTGGTTCTTGTCGATAAAATGTTCGCTGCTGTGCACATGGACCGCTTTCCGTTCTTCCAGGGCGGTGCCGATGGCATTGGTTCCGGAAACGACCTCCGACCAGATGCCGCCCGGCTTGAGACATACCTGCCGGGCCTGCTTGACAAAATCCGGGTCGCCGATGGAATGCAAGATCACCCCGTCGCTGTCGGCCAGCAGCACCATGCTGGAGGTACCGCAAATCTCCTGGTAGAGATTTTCCATGACCGGTTGTGAACGCAACAAAAAGGTATGATTCATCTCCCGGCGGCGCATCAGGTCATGAGGGGAAATGCAACGGGCCTTTCCCAGCTCCAGGCCGATGCCCCGCTTCCAGGACCTTTTCCAGGATCGCACGATGGTTTCATCGACCAGCCCTTCCGGGATCACCCCGGTAGCAAGAAAGTCCTCACGGGCTTTCCGGATATTGTTGCGCTGCTCGCTTGCCAAGCTGTTCACCCCTTCCTTTGCAATAAAATCTCTTCTTTCCGACCTCTTCCTCCCGTAAACGGCAGGCCACACGGAAACAATAACCATGCCAATTCCATACCATTAGCCGTTTTCGGCTGTTCCGTTTTGGAACTGTCGGCCCCAAAGTGTTACGTCATGGAACACCCCGACATTGAGCCCAACGGGCGCATGGCTCAGGACAAAAGCGAGGACCGGAGCGGCTTTCCGGCCCCCGCCTTACAGAACCACACGACCGGCCATAGCCCTCCCCGCCGCAAACAACACCCGCCGGCCGTGCTGTAAAAAAACCATATATACCGGCATATTACAGCAGCCGTTGGCGATCCGTGCCGAACCCGGCCGATTAAGAAAAACGCCCGGATATCCTGGAAATCGGGTTTCAGGTCCAGGCAAACAGTCCTGCACAGTCCAAGAGCCCATGACACCAATCCCGAACCAACAAAAGCGCTTGACATGGCATACAAATTGCCGTGTATACAATCCGGCGTGACCTGTTGAATTTGGTTGGCGAAATAAATTTCGCCGGTTCTATGTGTAACTGGGCAGTGGCAAGGAGATTCTGGACGGATATTTTCCCAAAGCGGCTGGGTAAATAAGCCACAGTGGCGAGAATGTCTACAATTCAAGGGGGTGCTATTATCTGGAGAAGCAGTAAACAGTGCCTTATTTACCCATCAAGGAGAGAGAAAAGAGGCAGAGATGAACATTCATGAGTATCAATCAAAGGAAATTCTGAAAAAATTCGGTGTTCCTGTTCCCGAGGGACACGTCATCTACAACAGTAACTCTGCTCGTGACATTGCCAAGCGTCTCGGCGGTGGGGTCTGCGTGGTAAAAGCCCAGATCCATGCCGGCGGTCGCGGCAAGGGCGGCGGGGTTAAACTCGCCAAAAATCCTGACGAGGCCAAGGCTCTGGCCCGTGAGATTCTCGGCATGACCCTGGTGACCCATCAGACCGGTCCGGAAGGAAAACTGGTCAAGCGCGTTCTGGTCGAGCAGGGCTGCAACATCGCTTCGGAATATTACATTTCCCTGCTGGTCGACCGGGCCACCTCGAAGGTCACCCTGATGGCTTCGGCCGAAGGGGGCATGGATATCGAGGAAGTTGCCGCCAAAACCCCGGAAAAAATCTTTTTTGAATCAATCGATCCGCTGGTCGGTCTGACCGCTTTTCAGGCCCGGAAGATTGCTTTCCGCCTCGGTTTCGGTATTGATCAGGTCAAACAGGCCGTCCCCCTGCTCAGCAACCTGTATCGGGCCTTCGTTGAAACGGACTGCTCGCTGCTGGAAATCAACCCCATGGTGTTGACCAAAGAGGGAACTCTGCTCTGCATCGACGCCAAATTGAATTTTGATGACAACGCCCTCTTCCGTCATCGGCTGATCCGCGACATGCGCGACTATGACGAAGAGGATCCGCATGAGATAGAAGCATCTCAATACGACCTTTCCTACATCTCCCTGGACGGTAACATCGGCTGCCTGGTCAACGGCGCCGGTCTGGCCATGGCCACCATGGACATCATCAAGCATTACGGTGGTGACCCGGCCAACTTCCTCGATGTCGGTGGCGGCGCGACCGCGGAAAGAGTCACCGAGGCCTTTAAACTGATCCTTTCCGATCCCAAGGTTAAAGGCATCCTGGTCAATATTTTCGGTGGCATCATGAAATGTGACATTATTGCCGCCGGGGTTATTGCCGCAGCCAAGCAACTTGGGGTAAGCGTTCCCCTGGTCGTTCGACTCGAAGGAACCAACGTCGAGAAGGGCAAGATGATGCTGGCTGAATCGGGGCTCAATATCATAGCCGCCGACGGCATGGCCGACGCCGCGCAGAAAATCGTTACTGCCGTGGCAGAGTAAGGAGAGTTTGAGATGAGCATTCTGGTCAATAAAAATACCAAAGTCATTACGCAAGGAATTACTGGTGCCACGGGCCTGTTCCATGCCCAGGGGGCACGTGAATACGGTACCCAGATGGTCGGCGGGGTCACCCCCGGCAAGGGCGGAACCACCATCGAGGGTTTTCCGGTCTTTGATACCGTCGAACAGGCGGTCAAGGCAACCGGCGCCAACGCCTCGGTCATCTACGTCCCGCCGGTAGGCAGCGCCGACGCCATCATGGAAGCGGTCGACGCCGGGATCGAACTGGTTATCTGCATCACCGAAGGCGTCCCCGTCCTCGACATGGTCAAGGTCAAGCACTACATGCAGGGCAAAAACTGCCGTCTGATCGGCCCCAACTGCCCTGGTGTCATCACCCCCGGCGAATGTAAAATCGGCATCATGCCCGGGTACATTCACCAGCCCGGCCCGGTCGGCGTGGTCTCCCGTTCCGGCACCCTGACCTACGAAGCGGTTTGGCAGCTGAGCACCCGCGGCATTGGCCAAACCACCTGCGTCGGTATCGGCGGTGACCCGGTCAACGGCACCAGTCATCTGGATGTCCTGAAAATGTTCCAGGAAGATCCCGCTACCGAAGCGGTCATCATGATCGGTGAAATCGGTGGTGATGCCGAAGAGCAGGCGGCCACTTACGTCAAGGAGCATATGACCAAGCCGGTTGCCGCTTTCATCGCCGGGGCCACCGCTCCGGCCGGCAAACGCATGGGCCATGCCGGTGCCATCATCTCCGGCGGCAAAGGGGATGCCGGCAGCAAAAAGGCCTTCCTCAGCGAGTGTGGTATCAGTGTGGCCGATTCGCCGGCGGATATGGCGGACGCCCTGCTGAAAATCTGGCAACCCAAATAACTCTTCAGGGGCTCGCGCCACCTAGGCGCAACCCCCTCCCTCCTACCACTCCCAAAGAAGGAGTAATCCTTCTCTCCTGGCGCCGGGGATGCCATTCCCCGGCGCATTTTTTATGGGAGACAATTTTCCCGGGTATGGCTGGAATCCGCAAAACGCCGCTGAATTTGCTTTCTCGCCTGTTGCCCTGGCCGAATCCTTGCTTTCAGGGCGAACATTGTTATTTATAAATGGTAAGCATTTTGCTCAAGGTTGACTTTAGGGAAAACCTGAACGTATCATTAAACCCATTCCGCTCTGCGTCCCGCAGGCAAAAACGAGCAAGAGACAGCGATGCCCATTTTACCCATCCGACATCATCCCGACCCCGTTCTCAAACAGATCGCCGAACCGGTTGAGATCATTGATGAAGCATTACGCACCCTGGCCGACGACATGGTCGAAACCATGTACGCGGCACCGGGCGTTGGCCTGGCGGCGCCCCAGGTCGGCGTCTCCAAACGCCTTGCGGTCATCGATTGCGCCTCGGGTGAAGCCGCTGCCGAACTGCTGGTCCTGATCAATCCGGAAATTATCGAGCGTGAGGGCCAGGTCTGCGAAGAGGAGGGCTGTCTCTCCGTACCCGGCTATTACGCCAAGGTCGATCGCAGCGCCCGCATTCGTTTCCGTTATCTCGACCTCGAGGGCCAAACCCGGGAACGAGAGGCCGATGGCCTGCTGGCCATCTGTGTGCAGCATGAGCTCGATCATTTCGAAGGCATTCTTTTCATCGATCATCTTTCCTCGCTGAAAAAGAGTCTGTTTCGCAAAAAATATAAAAAAATTCTGGAACAACAACGGGAGCAGATGTGATCAAACCTGGAGATATCCGAACCGTTTTCATGGGCACCCCCGAGTTTGCCCTGCCCACCCTGCAGGGCCTCATCGACTTCGGGGTCAATCTCTGTGGCGTTTATACCCAACCGGACCGACCCAAGGGACGCGGCAAAAAACTGGCGCCGCCACCGGTCAAGGAACTGGCCCTGAAATATGCCATTCCGGTTTATCAGCCTCTCAAACTGCGCGAGCCGACCGTGGTCGAGGAGTTACGGCAGCTGGCTCCCGATCTCATTGTGGTGGTGGCCTTTGGGCAGATTCTGCCCAAAAGCGTGCTGGAAATCCCCCGCTACGGCTGCATCAACGTGCATGCCTCCCTGCTCCCCCGCTATCGTGGGGCGGCCCCCATCAACAAGGCGATCATCGATGGTGAGCAGCAGACCGGGGTGACCACCATGTATATGGATGTGGGCCTGGACACCGGCGATATGCTGATCAAACGGACCACCCCCATCGGCGAGCAGGAAACGGCCGGACAGGTGCATGACCGCCTGGCTCCCCTCGGCTGGGAGGCCATGGAGGAAACCCTGCGCCGGCTCTGCGAGGGCACCTTGACAGCGGAAAAACAGGATGACGCCCTGAGCAATTACGCGCCCATGCTGAAAAAAGAGGATGGTTGCATCGACTGGAACCGGAGCGCCCGGGAAATCCACAATCAGGTGCGGGGCCTGGATCCCTGGCCGGGAGCCTATACCCAGTTGCAGGGGGAGGTGCTGAAAGTGTCCCGCTCCCTGCCCGAAACCGGCTCCGGCACCCCCGGCACGGTACTCGCCAGCGGCGCCGATGGGGTTCGCGTCGCCTGCGGGGAAGGCGTTTTGCGGATCGGGGAATTGCAGCTGCCCGGCAAGAAGCGCCTGGCCGCCGCTGATTTTCTGCGCGGGTGTCCGCTGCCGGAGGGAACCCGGCTCGGGTGAAGCGTCGACCGGCAACCCGGTTTAGTTGCTGCTGATGCCGGGCACAGCTCGTAGGATGCGGGTGAACGAAGTGAACCGCATCAACAAATGGCACCCAAAACCGTCGGGTCTCGCCCCGACTGGCGACCTTCTTTTTGATAAACGTCAAAAAGAAGGCAAAAAACGTTTCCACTGGCGTGGGGCGCTGCTGTCGCCTATGGCAGAGAATCAAACACCGACGGCAATCATGACTCCATCATCACTTCGTGGCCTCCCCTCGTACGCGAAGGTGGGGCAAGGCTTCATCTGTAGTAGTTAAGCCCCCCCTGGTGCAGTTGCTTGTTGCTGAAAAAACCATATGTCCCCCTGGTCTTACGTCTCTTCCCCTGCGCCGCAGCCGGAGCCAAGTGGAGGTTTTGC
>JARRKW010000003.1:0-13605 GCA_037387645.1 Desulfuromonadaceae bacterium | reverse complement strand
GTGATTTGTAAAGAAAAATAATTTGTCATTAATCCCCCATTTAGCGCCTAACTTTAAATTCATTTTTATGAGAGTAACTAACAAAGTTGAAACCTAGCCTTGCCTTAAACATTCACATCCCCCCCGGCAAAACCACTGGGATCCTTTGAGATAAACCGCCCCTCCATGGGGTCATAATACCGGGCCCGGTAGTAATACAGCCCCAACTCCCGATCCCACTCCCGGCCGGTGAAGGTATAGGCGTTGGCGAATTCGGGGTTTTGCGCCGTGACCATGCCGAAGGAATCGTAGCTGTAGCGCTGGACGACGTTCTTGGCGGCATCGGTCAGGGCGACGATGCTGCCCAGGCCGTCGGCGTGGTAGTATGTGCTGGTTCCATCGGTGACCTGGGCCAGCGGTTCGTCGATGCTGGTGAGCCAGTCCATGTCGTTACCCATGATCCTTCACGAAATTTCAATGGACGATCTTGCTGCGGGAAGTAAAACGACAACCAACGAAAAAAGCCCGCAAGGGGCAAGGTTAAAAAACCTGTCCTCTGCGGGCTTGGTAAAAAGCCGAATAACTCATAGCCCCTCCATAGAGCCAAGCAAATTCATAAAAAATGCAAGAAATCGAGATAAAATTACAAAACTATAATCTTTGCTGTCAACCTCTTTTTCCGCAAAACTAACTTATACATTGGCTGAACCCGCGAAAAGCCTTTGCCACAGAGGGCACAGAGGTCACAGAGGAAAACCAAAACCGCAAACCAAATCAGGTCCTGGTTTTGCTGTAAACAGAAAGCAGACTTCTCTTTGTTCTTAAAGCCTTAAGCGTCTTTCTCTGTGGTCCTCTGTGCTCTCTGTGGCCAACGGTTTTACAGCATCAGGCTGATCAGCGAAAAGAGCGCGGCGCCGATGAGGAAGGGTTCGCACTGGCGGATCTTTCCCAGGAACAGCTTGATGAGCACATAAGAGAGAAAACCGAAGGCCAGGCCGGTGGCGATAGAGTAGGTCAGGGGCATGAGCAGGAAGGTGAGAAAGGCCGGGGTTGCTTCCTCGAAGTCGTAGAAATCAATCTGGGCCACGCCCCGCATCATGAAAATACCGACCATGATCAGGGCCGGGGCGGTAGCGTAGGGGGGGACGGCGGCGATCAGGGGGGTGAAGAACAGGGCGGCAAGAAAGAGCAGGGCGGTGACCACCCCGGTGAGGCCGGTGCGACCGCCGTCGGCGACGCCGCTGGCCGATTCGATGTAGGTGGTGGTGGTGCTGGTGCCGAGCAGGGCGCCGCCGACGGTGGCCAGGGCATCGGCCGTGAGCATGCGTGGCAACTGCGGGATCTCCCCTTCTTCATCGACCATGCCGGCTTCCCGGCAAACCGCCAGCAGGGTGCCGAGACTGTCGAACAGGTCGATGAACATGAAGGAGAGAATGCTGGCCCAGAGGGAGGTCTGCAGGGCGCCGAGAATATCCAGCTGCAGGGCGATGGGACCCGGGGACGGCGGCAGGGATAGGATTCCGGCAGGAGAGGGGGAGAGGCCGGTGAGAATGCCTGCGGCCGCGGTGGCCAGGATCCCCAGCAGAATGGCCCCCCGTATGCGGCGGGATTCCAGCATCACGGCCACCAGCAGGCCGAACAGGCCGAGCAGCACCTGGGGGGAGAATTCGCCGAGCTGAACCATCACGGCGTCGCTTTTGACCACCAGGCCGAGGTTCTGCAGGCCGATGAAGGCGATGAACAGGCCGATACCCACCGAAGCCGCCAGGCGCAGGGAGTGGGGGATGGCCCGCACCAGGCGTTCACGGATGCCGAGCCAGGTCAGCAGCAGGAAAAAGACCCCGGAGAGAAACACCACCCCGAGGGCGGTGGGCCAGGGGATCTGACGGCCCAATACCAGGGAATAGGTAAAGAAGGCGTTGAGTCCCATGCCTGGCGCCATCATCAGGGGAGCGTTGGCCCAGAGGGCGATAAGCAGGGTGGCCAGGGCGGCTACCAGACAGGTGACGGTGGTCAGGGCGCCCTGGTCCATGCCGGTTTGGGCAAGGATGGCCGGATGAACGAAGATGATATAGGCGCCGGTCAGAAAGGTGGTCAGGCCGGCGATGATTTCCGTGCGGATTGTGGTGCCGTGACGGTGCAATTGGAACATTTTTTCAAACATAGGGGCAGGTCCGGTTGGGGAGGAGTCGGCCATATGCTGGCAGATGCAGTCCGAGAGCGCTATGGGGAATTCCTGGCGCCCGGAACGAAAAAAGGCCGGAGCAAAACTCCGGCCTTGGCTTTTTAAGGAAAACTCAGGGTTTCAGGCCGGTGATGCGGAACAGGGCCTCGAGATATTTCGCCCCGGTTTTACGGACGATTTCCTCGGGCAGGGGCGGCGCCGGCGCCTTTTTGCCCCAGTCCAGGGTCTCCAGGTAGTCCCGCAGGAACTGCTTGTCGAAACTCGGCTGGGGACCGCCGGGCTGGTACAGGTCTTTGGGCCAGAAGCGGGAAGAATCGGGCGTCAAGGCTTCGTCGATCCAGATAACCCGGTCCTCGAACAGGCCGAATTCGAATTTGGTGTCGGCAATGATGATGCCCTTGCTGTCGGCCAGGACCCGGGCCCGGTTGTAGATGGCCAGGGTCGAGCTGCTGATCTTGGCCGCGACGTCTTCGCCGACCAGTTCCACCACCTTGCGGTAGGGGATGTTTTCGTCATGGTCACCCAGTTCCGCCTTGGTCGAGGGGGTGAAAATGGGCTCGGGCAGAATCTGGCTTTCCACCAGGCCGGCGGGCAGGTCAATGCCGCAGATGCTGCCCAGCTGTCGGTATTCCTTCCAGCCGGAACCGGAAACGTAGCCCCGCACGATGCATTCCACCGGCAGCGGTTTGGCCTTTTTCACCAGCATGCTGCGCCCTTCGAGCTGATCCCGGTAGGGCTTGGTCACGGCGGGAAAATCCCGGACATCGGTGGCGACGATGTGGTTCGGGATGATGTCGGCCATCTGCTCGAACCAGAATTTGGAAATCTGGGTCAGAACGAATCCCTTGTGGGGAATCCCCTCGTTCATGATGACATCGAAGGCCGAGATCCGATCCGTGGTGACCAACAGCAGGTGTTCACCGAGGTCGTAGATATCCCGCACCTTGCCTTTGGCGATCAGGTTGAGGTCGGTAAAATTGGTTTGCGTCAACGTCGCTTGCATGGCTGTTAATTTTCCTTTTCGATCGAAGCCTTGAGGATGGGGGATACGACGATGGTCGACTCTTCTTTGAGCTTTTTCAGCTTTTCCTGGTAACGCTCGTCTTTTTTGCGCGCCAGAACCTCGCTTTTCAAGGATTCCTTGACAGTGTCGCTGAGTCCGGTGGGATCGGCTTCCTGGCGGTTTTTCAGCGCGGCCACGACAAACTTTCCAGCGACCTCATAGACCTTGGGAACAACGGCTTGCTCCGGGGTGAGATTGAAGGCGGTTTCGGCCAACTCGGGCGCATTGCCGAGGTGGGGGAGAAACGACCCGAAAGAGCGGGTGATCAAGCCGGTTTCCTCAAGGGTCAGGCGGTGGCTTTTGGCCTGGCCGGCAAGGGATTCCCCCTGGTTCAGGGCTGCCAGGATCTCATCGGCCGTCTTGCGGGCCAGCTCCAGGGTGTTCTGTTGCCGGTAGGCGCGTTCCACCTCGTTGCGCACCGCCTTCAGCTCGGGAATGTGGCTGGGACGACGCTCCTTGATGGCGAAGAGAATGACCCCTTCGGTCAACTGAATGGGACGGGCCAGTTCGTTTTCGGCCAGAACGAAAGCGGCTTCCAGCACTTTGGGGGCATCACCGAGGCCATCAATGGGACCCTGGCTGGTAAAGAAGTTGGTTTCCTTGATGCCCAGGTCGTTGGCCGCGGCCGCTTCGTCCAGATCCGCTGTTTTTCGGTTGATGTTGTAGGCGTCCATGGCTTTTTCAAAGGCCAGCTGGCGGCTCTTGTCGGTTATGACCAGGGTTTTGACCTCGTCCAGCACATCCTCCGGGGGTTTGATGCCCGGTTCGATATAGGCCTCGCAGCGAATGATGTGATAACCGAAGGGCGTACTGACGATGTCGCTGATTTCGCCCGGTTTCATGGCAAAAGCCGCCTTTTCGAAATCACTCACCATCATGCCCCGACTGAAGAAGCCGAGATCGCCATCCTGGGCGATGGTTCCCTGGTCATCGGAATATTTATGGACCAGGGCGGCGAAATCCTTGCCGGAGCGCACTTCCTCCAGCACCTTTTGGGCCAGCTGCAGTTTGCGGTCCCGGGTCGCCTGGTCGGCCTTGGCCGGGACCTTGATCAGGATATGGGCGGCCTTGACCTGTTCGGGGATGTCGAACTGATCGAGATGGCGCCGGTAATATTTATCGAGATCCTCTTCGGTATAGGTCACTTCCTTGCGGTAGGATTCCGGTTCGAACAGCAGATAGCGCAGAGCCAGGGTTTCCGGCTGGCGGAACTGTTCCTGGTTGGCGGCGAAATAATCGGCCAGGGCCTCATCAGTTATCTTGACCCGGGTTTCAAACAGAGCGGGGGCCAGCCGTACGAATTCCAGGTTGATTTTGTCGTTCTGGCGACGGTATTCGGCGAGAACATCCAGGTCGTTCACCTCGATTTGGCCGCGGATGGTTTCCCGAACCTTGGCGGCCAAAAGCTGCTGACGCTGTTGTTCCTCAAATTCATCGGGAGTCATGCGTTGGTAGGCCAGAACATCCAGGTAACGGTTTTTGTTGAACTGACCGTTTTCCTGAAAGGCCGGAGCCTGGGCGATGTAATCGACCAATTCCTGCTGGCTCACCTGCAGGCCGAGGCGTTGCCCTTCCTGCAAAAGCAGCGCCTGTTCAATGACCAGATCCAATGCCTGGCTACGCAGACCCAACTTTTTTTCCAGGGCCGGATTGAACTGTTCGCGATAGACGTTTTGATACAATCGGTATAGATTGCTGTAGACGGTTTGGTATTCATCGAAGCTGATTTGATGATCATTGATGGTTACGGCATTGCCGGATTGTCCGTCCCGGCCTTTCCCGGGCGAGGTCAGCATGGCGTAACCGATAACGAAACTCAGGATGATGATGGCAAAAGCGAGCTTGATGAATACCGACTTCTGCTTTTTCCGGATCAGGTCCAGCATCTGCGGAAAAACTCCTTTAAATTGTAGATTTTGAGACAGACGGGAAACAGCGCATCATGTTAGACAATCGGGTCTGCAAATGCAATATCTTTTTCCTTTTACCGCTTGAAATGCCGGGGTGTTTTTGGTAGTGTGAACAACCTTTTTCAGGAGGGTGATCCTTCCTGCGGGTGAAAGGAGATACCGCGCAGATGTTCAATTTATTCAATGCTATTTGGGGAATGTTCTCCAACGACCTGGCCATTGACTTGGGGACCGCCAATACCCTGGTCTATCTGAAAGGGAAAGGTGTCGTCGTCAGCGAGCCGTCGGTGGTGGCGGTGCAGAAGGACAGCGCCGGCCAGAGAAAGGTTCTGGCGGTCGGGATCCAGGCGAAAAAAATGCTCGGCCGCACTCCGGGGAGCATCGTTGCCATCCGTCCGATGAAAGACGGCGTCATCGCCGATTTCGACATCACCGAACAGATGCTTCGCTATTTCATTCAGAAGGTGCACAATCGGAAAACCCTGGTGCGGCCCCGGATTGTAATCTGCGTGCCCTCGGGAATTACGCAGGTGGAAAAACGGGCGGTCAAGGAATCGGCCGAGTCCGCCGGGGCCCGCGAGGTCTATCTCATCGAAGAGCCCATGGCGGCCGCCATCGGCGCCGGCTTGCCCATCACCGAAGCCTCGGGCAACATGATCGTCGATATCGGCGGCGGCACCACCGAGGTGGCCATCATTTCCCTGGCGGGTATTGTCTATGCCAAGAGTGTGCGGGTCGGTGGCGACAAGATGGACGAGGCCATCGTGCAGTACCTCAAGCGCAAATACAATCTGCTGATCGGGGAGCGCACCGCCGAACAGATCAAAATCGAGATCGGCAGCGCTTATCCGGAAGAAGAGGTCTGTGAAATGGAGGTCAAGGGGCGCGACCTGGTGAGCGGGATTCCCAAAACCCTGAGGATCGATTCCAACGAAATTCGCGACGCCCTTTCGGAAACAGTCAATGCCATTGTCGAAGCGGTGCGCGTCTGCCTGGAGCGGACCCCTCCCGAGCTCGCCGCCGATATTGTCGACAAGGGCATCGTTCTGGCCGGCGGCGGCGCCAACCTGCGCAATCTCGACGCCCTGCTGCGGGATGAGACCGGTCTGCCGGTGGTTATCTCCGAAGATCCCCTGTCCTGTGTCGTTCTGGGATCCGGCAAGGTGCTTGACGAGCTCGATCTGTTGCGGCGCGTGGCCGTTTCCTCATGATCCGTTTCCCGCTTGGGATGACCGGTGTGTTCGATTGCATGAAAGAGGGCCGCTGGCCCTCTTTTTTCGTTGGTTTGTGAGGGCGCGTTCGTTCGGGGATGCCGGACGGACGCGGGAGGATTCTATTGATGCTGGAGCTGTTGCGCAAATATCGCACCTTTTTGCTTTCCGTCATTCTGATTCTGGCGGCGCTGGTGCTGTATTCGCAGTATTTGCGGCAGACCGAAGAGCGAACCAGCCTGTTTGAGAAGGTCATTCTGCAGTTGGCCGCTCCCATGCAGATTGGCGTGGACGTCGTCTGTGAGACGGTTTACGGTTGGTGGCGACATTACTTCTGGTTGGTCGACACGACCCGGGACAATGAGCGTTTACTGGTGGAAAATCGGCAGTTGCGGGCGCATCTGGCCCAGCTCAAGGAAATCCAGTTAGCCAATGAACGGTTGCAGGCGCTGCTGGCTTTTCGGGAACAACAGGCCCTGCAGGCGCTGCCGGCCCAGGTTATCGGGGAGGATGCCACCAGTTGGTTCCGTACCGTGATGATCGATAAAGGAGAGACCGACGGCGTACAGGAAGGGATGCCCGTGGTGGTGGCCGAAGGGGTGGCCGGGCGGGTGATTCGCGTGGCGGATCATCAGTCCCGAGTGCTGTTGCTCACCGACGCCTCCTCGGCGGTGGCGGCGTTGGTGCAGCGAACCCGTTCCCGTGGCATCTGCCGCGGCCAGGGGGAAGGCCTGAGTTTTGACTTCGCTTTGCGGGAAAAGGATATCCAGATCGGCGATCAGGTCATTACCTCGGGGACCGGTGGGGTCTTCCCGAAAGGTCTGCCGGTCGGCCGGGTGGCGCGGGTGGCGCGTGAGGAATACGGACTGTTCCAGGAGATTGAAGTCGAGCCGGCGGTCGATTTCTCCCGTCTGGAGGAGGTGTTGGTGCTGCTGGGGGAACAGCGTTGAAGCGGATCGCTCTGTATCTGCTGCTCGGAATCTGCCTGGGTTTTCTGCAGATTTCAGTTCTTCCCCGACTGCTGCCCGAAACCCTCAAACCGGATCTGCTCTTCATTCTGGTCCTCTACCTCGGCTTGACCGAGGACAGCCTGCGCGGTGGTTTGCTCAGTGGTTTTCTGGGTTTTCTCGAAGACGTGTTTGCCGGTGCTGACTTCGGTCTCTTCGGGCTGACCTTTCTGCTCATTTTCTTCCTCGTTCGAGCCGGCGCCAATCGATTCAATACCGACAGTTACGCCCTGCTGTTGATTCTTACTTTCGTGGCGACCTTTTTCAAGGGGGCCGTGCTGATCACCCTGTTGCTGCTGTTCGCGGAGGCGGGCCGACAGTGGCCCCTGGTGCTGGCGCAACTGCCGGCCGAGGCTTTCCTGAACACCCTCAGTGCCGTCATTATGCTGAAACTGACCGCGCAATTACGCAGCCGACCGGTTCGGGGAGAGGGGTTTCCCGAACAGCCCCATCTGGATGATCATTATGAGTCTTAATACCGGGTGGGAACATATTTCCGGGCTGAAAAAGCGTTTTCTGATCATCTCCCTGGTTGTGATGGCCATTTTTCTGCTGCTGGCCCTGCGGCTCTGGTATCTGCAGATCATCAGTACCGACCGCTACCGGGAACTGTCCGAAAAAAACCGTATCCGCTATATTCCGGTCAGTGCGCCGCGCGGGCCGGTCTATGACCGGGATGGGGTGCTGTTGATCGACAATCGTCCGTCCTTCTGTATTTCGGTGTTGCGTCAGGAAGTGGATGACCGGAATCTGTTGCTGGAACGTCTGGCGTCCTACCTCGGCCTGGAAAAATCGGTGCTGGAAAAACGCTGGCAGAGCGGTTCGCGTTTCCCTCCCTATCGCCCCTTTCCCCTGGCGGAGGATGTCAGTCGCGAGGTGTTGGAGAAGGTCCAGGAGAACTCCATTGATCTGCCGGGGGTTTTGACCGAGGTTCATCCCCTGCGCTTTTATCCCCATGGAGAACTGGCGGCCCATCTCTTCGGTTATCTGGGGGAGATCACCCAGCGGGAGCTGCAACGCAAGGAGTTCAGCGAAAATTACCGTCCCGGGGATTTCGTCGGCAAACGCGGGCTGGAAAAACTGTATGAGCGCTATCTGCGCGGCGTTGAAGGAGAACGCCGGGTGGAGGTCGATGTCAGGGGAAGGGAACTGCGGATCCTGAAAACCCAGGAACCGCGTCACGGCAACAAGGTTTTTCTGACGCTGCGCCATGATCTGCAGCAGGTTGCCGAACAGGCCTTCGGCGCCGAAGCCGGCGCCGCCGTGGTGCTTGACGTGCGCACCGGTGAGGTGCTGGCTCTGGTCAGTCTGCCGTCCTTCAACCCGGAGCTTTTCGCCCGGGGGATTTCGGGACAGGAATGGATTGAACTGTTGCAGAACCCCCGCCACCCCTTGCAGGACAAGACCATTCAGGGCCAGTATCCCCCCGGCTCCCTGTTTAAAATCGTGACGGCCCTGGCCGCCCTCAAGGCCGGCGTGGTTTCTCCGGCAACCACGGTCGATTGTCTGGGCGCCTTTCCCCTGGGAAACCGGGAGTTCCGCTGCTGGAAAAAAGGCGGCCATGGGCACACCGATCTGAAAAAAGCCCTCAAGGAAAGTTGCGATGTCTGGTTTTACAAGATTTCCCTCGAAGTGGGGATCGATCGCATCGCCGACATGGCCAGGTCCCTGGGGCTGGGGCAAACCTTGGGGTTTGCCCTGGAAGGGGAAAAACCGGGATTGATTCCCGACCGGTCATGGAAAAAGCGGGCCTATGGGGTGCGTTGGTATGATGGCGAAACGGTTATCGCCGCCATCGGTCAGGGCTATGTGCTGGCCACCCCCCTGCAACTGGCGGTCATGACCGCCGCGGTGGCCAACGGGGGGACGGTGCTGCGGCCCCAGGTGGTGAGTCGGATCGAAGATCTGGCAGGGAATGTTCTGCAACAGATGAGTCCCGAAGTGATCAACGAAGCCAAACTGGCACCTGACGATTTGCAGGCCGTGCGCCGGGGGCTTGAGGCTGTGGTCAACGAGGCTGGGGGGACCGCCTGGAGCAGTCGTCTGGAGCAGATCAGAATTGCCGGAAAAACCGGCACGTCCCAGGTGATCAAACTCAAGGATGAGGATACCTCACCGGAGGAGATCGCCTATCGGTTTCGCGATCACGCCCTGTTTGCCGCTTATGCGCCGACCACCGCTCCGGAAATTGCCGTGGTGGTTCTGGTCGAACATGGCGGTGGCGGCGGGAGCAATGCCGCTCCGGTGGCCCAAAAAATTATTGCCAGTTATTTCGGTCTGAACCTGGAAAACAAGGCGGACGGGAAACCCCCTGTTGGCAACAACGCCAACAAATTGCCCGCGCCGCCGGAAGGAGATTGATCAGAAATGTTCGATCGCAGGCTGTTGATCCATTTCGACTGGGTTTTACTGCTGGTGGTGTTGTTTTTGGCCGCTATCGGCATTCTCAACCTCTACAGCGCCACCTCCGGTTGGGTGACCAGCGGTGCGCCCATTTACATCAAACAGATTTACTGGTTTGGCCTGGGCCTGGCCATCGCGCTGCTGGTCAGTGCCGTCGATTATCGTCATCTCGAACATTCGGCCTTTTTGTTCTACGGCGTTAATATTCTGCTTCTGCTCGGTGTTCTGGCGGTCGGTAAAACCAGCATGGGGGCGACCCGCTGGCTCAATCTGGGTTTTTTCAATCTGCAGCCCAGTGAAATCATGAAAATTGTCATCGTCATCACCCTGGCGCGGTATTTTTCCGAACAGGGACATTTCCGGGGGCATGATCTGAAGGAACTGCTGGTTCCCACCCTGTTCCTGGGATTGCCCGCCGTCCTGATCATGAAACAGCCGGATCTGGGCACGGCTTTGCTGGTATTTTTCATCGGCGCTTCCATGTCCCTTTTCGTCGGCATCCGGCGCTCGGCTCTGATCATCCTCTCCCTGATGGCTTCCGTCGCCGCCGGGGGCGGTTGGTTTTTGTTGAAGGAATATCAGAAAAAACGGATTTTTACCTTTCTGGATCCGGAAAATGACCCGTTGGGTGCCGGCTACCACATCATTCAGTCCAAAATCGCCGTCGGCAGCGGCGGTTTCTGGGGCTTCGGTTTTCTGAAGGGCACCCAGTCGCAGCTCTCCTTTCTGCCCGAGCGCCATACCGATTTCGCCTTTTCGGTGTTTGCCGAGGAATGGGGCTTCATGGGCTCCATGGTGCTGCTGGGGCTCTACCTTTTCCTGATTATCTGGGGCATTTATATCGCTCGCCGGGCCGCCGACACCTTCGGCATGATGCTGGCCATCGGCGTGGTGGCCATGCTGTTCTGGCACATCGTGGTCAATCTGGGCATGGTGATCGGGTTGTTGCCGGTGGTGGGGGTGCCCCTGCCGCTCTTCTCCTACGGCGGCACCAGTATGGTTACCACCATGATCGGCACCGGTTTGCTGCTCAACGTTAGCATGCGCCGCTTCATGTTCTGACACCGGTCATCTGTCGCCCCGTTCCATTTCTCTGTTATACTTGCAAGCGTTCATCGAGATTGGAGGCTGTCATGCATCAGGCCATGTTCTGGGAAAAACTGGCCGGCGACAAGGTCCGTTGTCGGCTCTGCCGCTTTTTCTGCATCATCGCCGACGGCCAGCGGGGGCATTGCGGGGTCAGGGGCAACCAGCAAGGAGAGCTGGTTTCTCTGGTCTATGGTCGTCTGATCGCTGATAATATCGATCCCATTGAAAAAAAGCCCCTGTTCCACTATCTTCCCGGTTCCACCAGCTATTCCATTGCCACCGTCGGTTGTAATTTCCGTTGCCGGCACTGCCAGAATGCCGATATCGCTCAGTGGCCGCAACGGGCCACGGACATCCCCGGTCGGGTCTGTTCCCCCGAACAGGTGGTGCGCCGCGCCCGGCAGGCCGGTTGCCGCAGTATTTCCTAGACCTATACCGAACCGACCGTGTTTTACGAATATGCCCTGGATGTCGCTACCCTGGCCCATGAGGAGGGTTTGGGCAATCTGTTCGTCAGCAACGGCTACATTTCGGCGGAAGCGCTGGAGCGGATCGCTCCGGTACTGGATGGGGCCAATGTCGATCTGAAGAGTTTTTCCGAAGACTTTTATCGGCAGGTGACTGGCGCTTCGCTGCAAAATGTGCTGGACAGTCTGAAGGTCTATCGCCGACTGGGGATCTGGCTGGAAATAACGACCCTGCTTATCCCCGGGCTCAACGATTCGGATGAGGAGCTGCGGCAGCTTGCCTGTTTTATTCATGACGAACTGGGAGCCCAGGTTCCCTGGCATGTGACCGCTTTCTACCCCGCCTACCGGATGATCGATTATCCGCCGACGCCCCTGTCGACGTTGCGCCGGGCCCGGAAGATCGGACTGGAGGTTGGTCTCAAGCATGTCTATACCGGCAATGTCCCGGGGGACGATGGTGAAAACACCTGGTGTCCCCAGTGTGGAGCATTATTGATTCAACGTACCGGTTTCCATCGGGGGAAGATGGATCTGGCGGCAGGACGTTGTGGCCACTGCGGCGCCGAGGTCGCCGGCATTTGGGATTGACCAATGATATTCAGGAGTTTGCTGATGGGAACGATCATGGAAAAAAGAATGCTTGCCGTTTGTTCGCTGGTTGTGATCCTGGTCGCCGGCTGCGCCGAGATGCAGGGACAGAATCTGGCCGGAACTGTCATGAACGCATTGTCTTCGGCCGGGGGGCAGGGGGGCGTGCTGGATGAGGCGACCGTTGCTTCCGGTCTCAAGGAGGCTCTGCAGGTCGGTTCCGAACGGGCGGTCGCGACGACGTCCCGGGAAAACGGTTTCTGGGGGAACGAACTGATCCGTATCGCCATGCCGGAGCAATTAACCGGCATGGCCAAGACCCTGCGTTCCATAGGTCTCGGCAGCCAGGTCGATGCCTTTGAGGTGGGGATGAACCGGGCCGCCGAGGTAGCCGCCGCCGAAGCCAAACCGGTTCTGCTCGATGCCGTTTCCCAAATGACCCTGCCCGACGCCATGGGCATTCTGCGCGGCGGCGATACGGCGGCGACCGATTATTTTCGGGATAAAACCTCCGCCTCTCTGCGGCAGAAATTCATTCCCATCATCCAGGAAAAGATGGGGCAGGTGGGTCTTTACAGCCAGTACAACCAGTTGTTGAAAGCCTACAGCGCCCTGCCTTTCGTGACCAAGCCAGCCTTTGACCTGGATGGTTACGTGGCGGATCGGGGCCTCGACGGTCTGTTTGCGGTGCTGGCCCAGAAGGAACAGGACATTCGCGCCAATCCCGCCGCCCGTACCACCGAGTTGCTGAAAAGGGTGTTTTCCCAATAGCCGCAAGGCGGATCGGGCAAGCAAGAAGCGAAGGAGTCTGGCATGAAACCTCCCCTGCATAATCCGCGTACGCCGGAAGCCGAGGTCGACAGCAGCTTTGTGGACCGCTGGTCGCCGCGGGCCCTGGCGCCCGAGCCCCTTGCCGAAGAGCAGATTGCCGCCCTGTTCGAAGCCGCCCGCTGGAGTCCCTCCTGTTACAATGAGCAGCCCTGGCTCTTTCTCTACGCCACCGGGGCGGAGGATCGGGAGCGGTTTGCTTCCGCCCTGGTCGAGCGCAACCGTCTCTGGGCCAGCCGGGCTCCGCTGTTACTGTTTGTTCTGACCCGGTTGAATTTCCAGCAGAATCAAAAACCCAATCGGCATGCCGGATTCGACGCCGGCGCGGCCTGGATGGCCCTGGCCCTGCTGGCGCGCCGCCTCGGGCTCTATGCCCATGCCATGTCCGGTTTCAACCGCCAGAAGGCCCTGGAGGTCCTGGGTGTCTCGGCCGAGGAGTATGAGGTCATGGCGGCGGTGGCGGTGGGGCGGCGCGGTTCGGCGGATCAGCTGCCGCAGGAATTGGCGGACCTGGAACGGCCCAATGAGCGTAAACCCCTGACGGCGGTGGCCCGCCCCGGGTAAAGGATCGGGCTGGCCCCATACTCCTGAGGAAGGAACGATCGTTATGGCATCGTTGGAAGGAACCCTGGCTCCGGAGTTCTCCCTGCCGGGGAGTGATGGCAATGTTCATACCCTTAGGGACTACGCCGGCAAAACCCTGGTGATCTATTTCTATCCCCGGGACAACACCCCCGGTTGCAGCAAGGAAGCCTGCACTTTTGGCGACCTGCACGATGACATTCTGCAACTCGACGTGGCCCTGCTCGGAGTCAGCAGGGACAGTCTCGCCTCCCATGACAAATTCATCGCTAAATTCGGCTTGCCCTTTG
>JARRKW010000002.1:0-14001 GCA_037387645.1 Desulfuromonadaceae bacterium | reverse complement strand
GCACCCCGATCCCCCGGTGGATCTGGTAATGCAGGCCGATTTCCCGATTCGGCTCATACTGCCCGCCGGACAGCTGCACCCGATACATCCCCAGATTGGAACTACGCACGCCGGGCTTGGCCGGATCCTCCGAATAGACCTGCGGCAGGGTGATAAAGGCGCCGCCGTCATCGGGCCAGGATTTGAGCTGAGGCAGCTGATCGATAGTAGTGGTGTGGGCCAGAATCGGCCCCTCCTTCACTCTGCGCGGCAGCAACCGCAGCGCCCCGAGGGGTGCTCTCATAGAACCCAGGGGATGCTGCAGCAGATGAACGGGATTGATCTTGAGCGCCACCAGGGTTTCAATGGTTTTCAGGCTGTCACGGAAGATGTAACGGGTTCGATCCAGGGTGCCGAACAGATTTCCCAGCATGGGAAAGCGGCAGCCCCTGACGTTGGTGAACAGCAAAGCCGGCCCCCCCGCCTGATAGACCCGCCGTTGAATGGAACCGACTTCCAGATCGGCATCCACTTCACTGGTGATCCGCAACAATTGTCCCGTCGCCGACAGATCGGTCACGCAGGAAGAGAGATTCTTGTAGCCCATAGGATCGCCTCAGAGGAATAATCGAGAGAAAGATGTAAGTTGTCGGAAGTATTACACGACCATTTCTGGGAGGCAACGAAAATCGGGACTGGCGGAGTATACGTCAATCCGCTATTCGCCGGAATTTTGCCGTGAAAAACCGGAGAACGGATTCGCCTGGCCCAAAACCCATTGCTGCCCCTGGCGGCGGTTGCAGGAAAAAACAACCGGGAGGAAACAACCGGCATGGCGGCGGAATTAGCTTTGATTTCTCGATATTCCTGCCGTTCCGTCGGGAGAACAAAACGGGGTAAAAAGGGGGCGGCGTGGCGAAACAGCCTCCGCCCGACCACCCCGTCCGAGCCGGAATATAACTTGGCCCGTTTCTAGCAACATAGGCGCAACAAGAGGACATGGCACACCATCACCCATTGTTCCCGGACGAAGCCAGGGCTCAACCCCCCTGGAACCGCCACCAGCCAAGGCCTGGTAATCTGGAGAGGGGGCCAGCAATTACCCATCCGTCCAAACCATGGGTTATGGTGTGCCAGTTTTTTTCCGGCCACAGCCAAATCACTTCGTAGCGAAACCAACCAACATCAATCCCTCAATAACGTTTCCATGATGGCCAAGGCCGCCCTTTTGCCGTCGGCGGCGGCAGTAACCGCCAGATGAGCACCGCGGCAACAGTCACCGCCGGCGAAAATTTTCGGATGACTTGTGGCGCCGCTGCTCGGGTTGACAACCAGACGCCGATGACGAACGTCGATCCCGGCATTTTCGAGGAAAGGAAATTCCTCCACCTCAAAACCGAGGGCCAGAATCAAAACATCGGCCAGAATACAATGTTCGGAACCGGGAACCTCCCGCACCATCCGGCGGCCATCGACAGCCGGTTCGGCAAGACAGGTTTCCAACACCTCGACCCCGGTCAACCGCCCGTCGTCATCGAGCAGAATTTCCTTGGGCGCCCGTTGGAAATAGAACTCCACCCCTTCTTCAACAGCGTTGCGATACTCCTTGATACTCCCGGGCATGTTGGCCTCGTCACGGCGATAGACACAGGTGACGGTCTCGGCTCCCTCGCGAATCGAAGTCCGCACGCAGTCCATGGCCGTATCGCCGCCACCGAGCACCACCACCCGCTTGCCGCGCACGCCGAAACGACGCTCCAGAATACCGCCCGATTCCCGCCGCTGGATTGCACATAAGAACTCCATGGCCAGAAAAACATTGCCGTGCCGCTCATGGGCCAGATGGGGCAAACGACCACCGGTGGCCCCCAGCCCCAGAAAGAGCGCATCATAGCGTTCCAACAGTTCGAGAAATGCCGGATCACGACCGACCTCGCAATTCAGCTGCAACTGCAAACCGGCCTCCTGCAGGATCTGGAAACGTCGCCGAACCAGGGATTTGTCGAGCTTGAAATTGGGAATGCCGATGGCCAGCAGTCCTCCCGGTTCGCTGCCGCGCTCATACATGTGGACATCGATGCCGGCCCGCAACAGAAAATACGCGCAGGACAGGCCGGCCGGTCCGGAACCGATGATCGCCACTTTTTGCGAACGAAAGATCCCGGGAAAAGGAATGCGCAATCCGGCGGCGAGCCCGAGATCGGTGATGGAAGCTTCAATGGATCCGATGGTGATGGCGCCGTAGCCGTCATTGAGAGAACAGGCTCCCTCGCAAAGGCGGCCGTGGGGGCAGATACGTCCCAGAAACTCAGGGAAAGGCGAGGTCTCATTGGAAAGGAGAAAAGCTTTTTCCAGATCGCCGCCGGCAATGGCCGCCAACCACTGCGGAATGTAATTGCCTAAAGGGCAACCAACGACGGTACAGAACGGATCGCCGCACTGAATGCAACGCCGTGCCTGGGCACTGGCCTGAGGCAGGCTGTAATAATGGTAGATTTCATCAAATCCATGAACCCGGATAGCGGTATTTTCCTTTTGCGGTTCCTGCCGATTGACGTTGGGAAAATTCTGCATAATTCGTCCTCAGATTGATAAAACCGAAAACCCAGCTAGTCACAGGGGCTCAGAGGTTCCTTCAACAGCAGCGAAAAAATGTTCCGAATTAATTTGAACCGTTAGCTGTTCTCTGTGACTCCGTGTCTCTGTGGCAAAACGCGAGCCCCTGCTAATCCCCTTCTTTCGGGTTGAGGGGCGCCTTCATGTCCTTCGGCGTTACCATCCAGAAATAGGCCAGTTCCTCCCGTAAATGGTCGAGAATCCGCCGTGCCTTGGGGCTGCGGGTCCGGTTATGGTAACTGAGCAGGATTTTCTTCAGATACAGTTTACCGTCGCTGTCGTCATCCACGTCAATCCGCCGCGCCTCAACCAGTTCCCGGTTCAGCTTGTCGATAAAATTTTTCGCCCGATCGTAGACGAAGGCGGCCCCTCCGGTCATGCCGGCGCCGAAATTGATCCCCGTCTCACCCAGAATGACCACGGTGCCGCCGGTCATATATTCGCAGGCATGATCCCCGGTTCCCTCCACCACCGCCAGGGCGCCGGAATTACGCACGGCGAACCGCTCACCGGCGGTGCCGGCAACGAACAGCTTGCCGCCGGTGGCGCCATAGAGGCAGGTATTGCCCACCGCCGAAGCCCCCTCCTGGTAAACACCCGGGATAATGATAATGCGGCCGCCATGCATGCCCTTGCCAACGTAGTCATTGCCGACCCCGTTGAGATAGATGCTCACCCCATCGATCAGGAAAGCCCCGAGGGACTGGCCGGCCACCCCGGTCAGTCGCAGGCTGACGGCATCCCGCGGCAAACCCTGGTTGCCGTAGTAGTGAGCGATCTCGCCGCTGATCAGGGCACCGAAGCTGCGGTTGATGTTCCGGATATGGCGCTCGACAATAACCTCGCTGCGCGGATCGCGAATGGCCGGCAATACTTCCTGCAGCACCGCTTTTTCAAAGGCGTTGTCATCATAGGGGGGATTGGGGCGCTGCCGCGTATCCACCCCCTCCAGCCGCTGCAGCACCCGGGAAAAATCAAAGCGCTGGGCCGCGGGATGATCGATAACCCGCAGCAGGTCCGTGCGGCCGATAATCTCCTCCAGACTCCGGTAACCAAGCCGGGCCAGAAGCTCACGCACGTCTTCGGCCACGTTGCGCAGATAGGCGACCAGCCTATCCACCGTGCCGACGAAATGATCGCGCAGATTGCGATCCTGGGTCGCCACCCCGACCGAACAGCGGTTGAGATGGCAGACTCGCAGCATTTTACAGCCCAGCATGACCAGCAGGGCGGTGCCGAAAGCATAGGACTCGGCGCCGAGCAGAGCCGCCTTGACCAGGTCGCTGCCGATTTTCAACCCCCCGTCGGTCTGCAGTTCCACCAGTTCCCGCAGATGGTTGGCCTTGAGACTGTTATGGGCCTCGCTCAAGCCCAGTTCCCAGGGGTTGCCGGCATACTTGATGGAGGTCAGGGGCGCGGCACCGGTGCCGCCTTCGCAACCGGAAATGACAATCCGGTCGGCATAACATTTGGCCACCCCGGCGGCGATGGTGCCCACCCCGGCGCAGGAAACCAGCTTGACACTGATTTTGGCTTTGGGATTGACCTGGCGCAGATCGAAAATCAGCTGGGCCAGATCCTCGATGGAATAGATATCGTGGTGGGGCGGCGGCGATATCAGGGTCACGCCGGGAACGGTATAACGCAGGCTGGCGATCAGAGGGGTCACCTTGTCGCCCGGCAACTGCCCACCCTCTCCCGGTTTGGCCCCCTGGGCCACCTTGATCTGGATCTGTTCGGCACTGCGCAGGTATGCGGGCGTCACCCCGAACCGCCCGGAAGCCACCTGCTTGATCTTGCTGTTGCGGCTGGACTTCAGACGCGCCGGATCCTCGCCCCCTTCACCGCTGTTGGAAGAACCGCCGAGCAGATTCATGGCCTCGGCCAGGGCTTCATGGGCTTCCGGGGAGATGGAACCAAGGGACATGGCGGCCGAATCGAAGCGGCGGGTGATGGCCTCGACCGACTCGACCTGGTCGAGGGGAATGGACCGCCGGTCACTGTTCCAGGTAAAGAAATCCCGAATGAAACGCCGGCCGCGATTTTCCATCAGGGACCGGAATTCCAGATAATCGGCCCGCTCCAGGGTTGCGGCAAAACGGTGCAGCGCCACCACGGCACACGCTCCGAAATCGTGATATTCGCCGGCCAGGTTGTTCTGGAAGAAACTGCCGATCCGCAACGGATAGACCGGGGCCATGTAGCTCTGCCGGAAAACCTGGCGGTGCTGACGATCCAGGCGCCGTTCGATGTCGGCATAGCCGAGTCCGGGCAGATGCAGGGCGCTGCCGGGAAAACAGTCGTTCACCAGCCCCCGGGACAGCCCGATAATGTCGAACAGGGCGGCGTTGCGGTAACTGGAAACGGCACTGATCCCCATCTTCGACATGATCTTGAGAATCCCCTTGGTCATGGCGTCATAGAGGTTTTTCAGGGAGCGCCGCATTTCCTTGGGCGACATTTCCCTGCGCCGACAGAGCTCAAAACTGGTGGCGTAGAGCAACCAGGGATAAATGGCGGTAGCACCATAACCAAGCAGCACACAGGCGGCGTGGGGATCACAGACTTCGCCGCTGACCACCACCAGATTGATCCGGTGCCGCAGTTTTTCCGTCAACAGCCGCTGGTTCAGGAATCCCATGACCATGGCCATGGGCATGACCTTATGGCCAGCATCGATGCCACGGTCGTCGAGCACCAGAATCCGCACCTGGTCCTCGCGAACCGCCGCAACCACCTGCTCTCCCAGCTGCTTGAGACTGGCCTGCAAATCACTGACAAAGGTGGTGGCGAAAACCCCGTATTTGTACGAGGCCTCGAAACGGGGACGGGCGGGATCGCCAAAGGAAAGCAGGGCATCGAATATATCCCGCGACAGGATCGGCGATACGCTCTTCAGCCGATGGGCCCGATCGGGGGTCTCCATCAGGGGATTACCCAGGCCGCCGAAACCGATGGTGGTCGACATGACCGCCTTTTCCCGGTAGGGATCGATGGGAGGATTGGTCACCTGGGCAAAATTCTGCCGGAAAAAATCGGTAAAATTCCGCGCCTCCTCCGAAAACGCCGCCATGGGGGTATCATCCCCCATGGAGCCGGTCGGTTCCCTTCCTGTTTCCAGCATGGGCCGGATGAGCATTTCCAGGGTTTCATGGGTAAGGTTGAAAAAACCCTGCTTCTCCGCCAGATCGGTACAGGCGTAATCGCTCAGATCATCGAACTGGTGGTCGATGAATTCCTGCAGATAATAGGTCCGGTCGGTCAGCCATTCACGGTACGGTTGCGATTCCATCAGATAGCGGTCGATGTCGCGGGTGTAGAAAATCGGCCCCTGCTCCAGATCGGCGGCGATCATCTCGCCACTCTGCAACCGGCCCCGCTCCCGAATGAGCTCCGGCTCTATATCCAATACGCCGTATTCACTGGAGATCAACAACCGGTCGTCGGTGGTAACCAGATATTTGGCCGGCCGTAATCCGTTCCGATCCAGGATGCAGCCGACATAACGGCCATCGGTGACACTGACCGCCGCCGGACCATCCCAGGGCTCGAAGGCGGCCGAAGTGTACTCGTAAAAGGAACGCAGTCGCGCGGGCATGTGCGCCACATTGTGCCGGGGTGGCGGAATCAGACTGCGTATGGCCTTGAAAAAATCAACCCCGTTGGCGAGCAGGAATTCCAGCATATTGTCGAGGCTGGTACTGTCGCTGCCCCCTTCCTCAAACAGGGGGAACAGCCGCTGGAGTTCCTCGCTGGAAAAAACCGGGCTGACTGCTTCGTTGAATTTGAAGCGGGCGTTGAAGCGATTGCCGTGCAGAGAGTTGATTTCGCCGTTGTGGGCCAGGGTGCGCATCGGTTGCGCCAGACACCAGCGCGGCAGGGTATTGGTGGAAAAGCGTTGGTGAAAAAGGGCGAAAGCGCTGGCAAAATCCTCCTGCTGCAAGTCGGGATAGAACAGGCGCAGGTAACTGGGCATGACCAATCCTTTGTAGGCGATGGTCCTGCGGGCAAAGGAAGGGATATAAAAATCGCGATCATCGCTCAGCCGGTGCTCAACCTCCTTGCGGGTCAGATAAAGCAGGGCGTCGAAACGCCGGGTGGCGATCAAGGCCGCCGGCGCCACAAAAGCCTGACGGATCTGCGGCAACATACCCAGGGCATATTCACCCAACGCTTCGGTGTTGACGGGCACCTCACGAACCATGAGCAACTTCAGATCGTTGCGGGTACAGCAGTCTGCAAACACCTTGAGTTGCCGCTCTTCATCGGAAAGAAACAGCATGGCCACGGCAAACTGCTCGGGCAGGGAATACCCCTGTTCCTCCGCAATCCGCCGCATGAACCGGACCGGCATGCCACAGAGCAAACCACAACCGTCACCGGTTTTGCCGTCGGCGGCTACGGCACCCCGATGCATCATGCGACTGAGGGCGCGCACAGCATCCTCGACCAAAGCATGACTCGGCCGGTTCCCGCAATGCGCCAACACCCCGAAGCCACAAGCATCTTTAAAGGATTCGGCAAAACTCATGGATGGCATCCTTATCAGGAAAAATATTTGGCAAATGGCTTTGATTACAGTACTGGACTGGATTTTGACGACAACGCTGAAACAACCTGAAAAGACATAAATACCTATATCATATCCGGCGCAAAATGCATGCGCTGGCCGGGGCCAGCCAGTCCTTGTCGCAGGGGGCGACGGAATCGGCGGCTTCCCTCGAACAGATCTCCAGCTCCATGAATCAGATGGGCTCCCAGACCCAGCATAATGCCAACAACGCCAGCCAGTCCAATACCATTGCCTATCAGGCCAGGCAGGCTGCAGCGGAAGGCAATGCACAGATGGTCGAAATGGTTGCGGCCATGGGCGATATCAATGCCTCCAGTCAAAGCATTTCAAAAATCATCAGGGTCATTGATGAAATCGCTTTCCAGACCAATCTGCTGGCTCTCAATGCGGCGGTGGAAGCGGCCCGGGCCGGTTCCCATGGCAAGGGATTCGCGGTAGTAGCTGAAGAGGTGCGCAGCCTGGCCGTCCGCAGTGCCAAAGCCGCCCGGGAAACGGCGGAACTCATTGAAGGCTCGGTCAACAAGGTCACGACCGGTTCACAAATAGCCGACAAAACCGCGGACGCCTTCGGCGAAATCGTCACCGGCGTGGGGAAGGTCACGGATCTGGTAGCGGAAATTGCCACGGCATCGAATGAACAGGCCCAGGGCATCACCGAAATCAACACGGCTTTGCAGCAAATAGATCAGGTCACCCAACAAAACACCGCCAATGCGGAAGAAAGCGCGGCGGCGGCGGAGGAACTGTCCGGACAGGCGGAACAGCTCCATAACATGTTGCAACGTTTTACCCTCTCCGGCAGGAGCGTTGGAATTGTCGCCACCAGCAGGAGAAAAAACCAACCGGTCAAACAACCTTTGACCGCCCTGAAAAACAGGGCCACTGAAAGTTGGAAATTCCTGACCACAGCTTCACCAGACGACATCATTTCCCTGGATGATGCGGAATACGGGAAATACTGATTTACCTCTCGATCGATAAAAAGGCCGCCGGCGAATTTCCGTTTCGCCGGCGGCTTTTTTATCCGCTGCTCTGCTTACCTACGGTCGAACGGCCCTGGCCGGATTGCCAAGGGCGCGAACCTGCGCTGGATACGGCAAGAAAAAAGAACGTCAATCCCCCCGCAACCGCAATTCGAGCTGCTCCAAACGCAGCATTTTATCTCGCAGTTCGGCGGCTTTTTCAAAATCCAGATCCGCTGCGGCGGCCAGCATCTCTTGTTTCAACCGGCCGATGTCCTTTTTCACTTCTTCCGGATTGCCGTAAGAGGCTTCCTCTTCGGCAACTTGGCAGAGTTCAACGTAATCCTTTTCGGCAATATCTTCCAGAATAGTGCGCAGGCTTTTCTGTACCGTTTCCGGGGTAATGCCATGCTCTTCGTTGTAGGCCAGCTGCGCCTGACGCCGGCGTCCCGTCTCCTCGATACAGGCGCACATGGAGCGCGTAACTTTATCCGCATACATGATCACCCGCCCGGCCACATTGCGGGCCGCCCGGCCACAGGTCTGAATCAGAGAGCGGGCGGAGCGGAGAAAACCTTCCTTATCGGCATCGAGAATCGCCACCAGCGAGACTTCGGGCAGATCGAGCCCCTCCCGCAATAGATTGATGCCGACCAGCACATCGAATTTCCCCTGGCGCAGGTCGCGGATGATTTCCATGCGCTCGACGGTGTGAATATCGGAATGCAGATAACGCACCCGGATGCCGAGCTCCTCCAGATAACCGGTGAGATCTTCGGCCATGCGCTTGGTCAGGGTGGTCACCAGAATCCGCTCCTGCCGCTCAACGGTAACCCGAATTTCGTGAATCAGATCATCGACCTGACTACTGGCCGGGCGCACCTCGATGGGCGGGTCGATCAGGCCGGTGGGCCGGACGATCTGCTCGACCACCACCCCCTGCGCCTGCTGTAATTCGTAATCAGCCGGGGTGGCCGAAACGTACACGGTCTGGACCCCCTTGGCCTCGAATTCCGCGAAAGTCAGGGGGCGGTTGTCCAGGGCCGAGGGCAGGCGGAAACCGAAGTTGACCAGGGTCTCCTTGCGCGAACGATCCCCCCGGTACATGGCGCCGACCTGGGAAACCGACACATGGCTCTCATCGATGAACAGCAGCGCGTCTGCGGGAAAGTAGTCGAACAGGGTCGCCGGCGGCTGCCCGACCTCGCGCCCATCGAGCCAGCGGGAATAATTTTCGATCCCCTGGCAGTAGCCCATTTCCTCCATCATTTCGATATCAAACAGGGTGCGCTGTTCGATGCGCTGCGCTTCAAGCAACTGATTTCGCTCGCGAAAATACTGAATGCGCTCCAGCAGCTCATCCTGTATGCCCTTGACGGCCCGCTCCAGGGTCGGTCGGGTCGCCACATAGTGACTGGCGGGAAAAATGGTGGTGCGGCCAATGCGATCGATCACTTTGCCGAGCACCGAATCGATTTCTTTGACCGCTTCGATCTCGTCGCCGAAAAACTCCACCCGAATGGCCCGGTTTTCCTCATAGGCCGGGAAGATTTCCACGGTATCGCCCCGCACCCGGAAGGTGCCCCGATGAAAATCCACGTCATTGCGCTGATACTGGATCTCCACCAACCGCTTGAGCAGGTCGTTGCGCTCCAGGGTCTGCCCTTCCTCCAAGGCCACCAGCATGCCGAAGTAGGCTTCCGGCGAGCCGAGTCCGTAGATGCAGGACACCGAGGCGACGATCAGCACATCCCGCCGGGAAAGGAGACTGCGGGTGGCGCTGTGTCGCAGTTTGTCGATTTCCTCGTTGATGGAGGAATCTTTTTCGATAAAGGTGTCGGTGGAAGGAACGTAGGCTTCGGGCTGGTAATAATCGTAATAACTGACAAAATACTCAACAGCGTTGTCCGGGAAGAGCTCCTTGAACTCGCCGTAAAGCTGCGCGGCCAGGGTCTTGTTGTGCGCCAGCACCAGGGTCGGCCGTTGCACCTGCGCCACCACATTGGCCATGGTGAAGGTTTTGCCGCTGCCGGTGACACCGAGCAGCACCTGATGTTGATCACCCCGGCTAAGACCTTCGACCAGTTCCCGGATGGCGCGGGGCTGATCTCCGCGGGGCTGGTAACGGGAATTGAGAACAAATTGCGCCATAAGCTTTATTTTCGGTTTGAATCCCGGTTGCCGTCAACAAAAAAGGCGGCTGAACGCCGCCAGAAAAAAACGGGGGATGGCCATCGGCCATCCCCCGTTGCTCTTGCTTACCCTTAGAATTGCATCATGGTACCGAAATAAACCAAATCCGAGTCATAATCGTCAAGATCAACAACTTTTCGGTAACCGGCATTCAGAACCCAGGTTTCAGAGAAATTGGCACGGTATTCAGCACCGATTTCAAAGTAGTCGTCGTCGCCGTAATCGTATTTGTAATCGGTGGCATCATAGTTCCAGGTGCCGAAAATATTCACCACCTGATCCGGGGTCACCCGATAACCGACATTGGCCCCGGTTTTGATCAGATGCTGCTCATCGTCTTCCAGATCCACATCGTCTTTATTGAACTGATAGGAAACCCCACAACCAAGCTCGTAGGTTTCCTGAATATAATTAAGACCGACACTTAGACCACCACCGTAGGTATTGAGGTCGTCGTCCTTCCCGCCAAGGCGGAAATCGGTAAACATGTAGTTGAGGTTGGCGGTAAAGGTCGCTTCCAGTTCTTGCGACAGACTGAGATGGTATTGTCCGAAGAAAATAGAACCGATACGGTTGGCGGTAAAGGAATCGAAGTCAAAGTAGTCGTAAGGAATGATCACGCCATAGGTGTAATCCCCTTCATCGTAGGCCAGACCCAGGTTAAACCCGGAAATCCGTCCGTTTTCACCGCCATCGTAGTCCACCCACTCGGTCCGGAGAGCGGCTCCGAAGGTACGCATTCCGCCCTTGGCTTTCTGTTCCTGCTCACGGCGCTTCTCGGTAGTGGTCTTAACGGTGGGGATTACGAGCTCATCGAAAACAATGCGGGAAGTGGTTGACGCAGCCGAGGAAGGTTCTGTGAGGCTCCCCGCCGAAAACAATGGGATGCCCAGATAATCGGCGAGCATCATCAGGATGGAATCACGATCATCGGAGGTGGTACCGATAACGGTTCCGTTAACCGTTATTTCCACGAGATTCACGCCAACTGAATACACATCTACAAAGTTTCCATCGATGTTGGCATATCCATACGGCCCCAACTCGGTGTCATAAATGGTTTCGAGGTCCTGATAGGTCAGGGCGCTGGCGGTTTCCGCAAAACCCATCAGGAAACCGAGTAGAACCAAAGCCATCGTTGCTACTGAGAAGATTTTTTTCATGCGATTCTCCCTGGTTAATAGGTCAGTTCAAACTGCCTCTATTGCATGCGCCGAATCAGACCCGCAACCGCCTCGCGAATAGCGGCAGCCGACGCTTCACCGACATCCCTACCCCGACCGACACCACTGCCGGGAACAAATTCCAGGGTTTCGACATCGACACAGCGAACCTGAATGCCCATTCGCGTATTGAAATTCTTTTTGGCGGAGAAACCGCTGATCTGTTCGCCCCCTTGAGCAAAATCATATACTTCGCCGTAAATCACCTTGCGCGCGCCCAACAGGCGGCCCATTTCCACGGCGGTGCCCTGATCCACCATACCGGCCATGCTCATCCACTGCCGATCGAGAACATTCTTGATCACTTCGGGCTTTTCCTCAACAAACCGGAACCGATTGGTATCATAAAGATTTTCGATAACCCGGTTGTGAACACCGAGACCAACATCCTTGGACAACAGGTGCGGATAGGCCTTGGCCGCCCGCTCCGAGAGCCCCAGCGGCAGCACGGCAACCACCGTCTTGGGCCCATCATAGGGCGGAAAACTGGCCAGATCGGGACTGGGCGCCAGTGACGGGGGCTCTTCGACATAGGTGGTGGCACAGCCGCACAAAACACAACCCAAACACACCGTCAATAACACCAACAGTCGTCGCATCATACCCCCTCCTCGAACTGTTTCATCAGCTGGGTCACCGCCTCGCGAACCGCCTGTTGGGTCGCGATACCGACGCTGGTCTGGTCAAAATGAACCTTATCTTCACGCACCTGAAACAGTACACCGCGAGCCTTGGTAACTCCGGTCCCTGCGCCGCTGGCGGTAAATGGCGAACCATCCATCTCCTGCACTGTCACTTCGAGCTCGATTTCAATATTCACCTTAGCACTGGAAAACGGTCCGAACAGGCCGCGCGAGCGTGACTTGCTGAATTTTTTGATGGTTATCGCTGCCAGGGCATCGGCTCCGAGCTCCAGTTGCGAGACCTGGTCCAGCTCGACATCGCGACCAGCGGTGGCCAGGGTCACCAAGTCCGCCACTCTGGCCGTAATTTCGGGACTGTCCTCAATCGGCACATAGCGCCCGGTATCGTACAGTTCCTGGGCCAGCAAATGGGCAACCCCCTGGGCAATCAACAGCTCACCAAATTCGGCCTCATCGGTTTGATTGGTCACCCCGACCACCGCCAAACGCATCAATTCGGCCGCCCTCACCTGGGGGGACAACAACGAAAAAAACAGGATACAAAAGAATAGAACCAGGGTCAAAGGACATGGATATGGGAATTCCCTTACTTTCATTACCATGAGAATCTTTCCGGGGCACTCAGATAAAGCGCATGGAGCCGGAAACGAAATCCGGCCCGAGTCACTCAACAGATAGGACAAAAGTCCGCGAATTTTCAGCAACAGCGCGAATTATTTCCGCTCATCAGTGCGATCGAAAACCACTTAAGGAAACAACCATGAACAGAACTGAATAAGCTATTTTTATACAATGAGAAATGTGGCAATGTCAAACTCAAAGCCCGGATCCTTCACCATAGTTTAAACCAGGATTATCATTTCAATTTCCAGCTGGTTCCCTCCTTCGAATCGAGCAGTAGAATGCCCTTTTCCTCCAGTTCGGCTCGAATCTGGTCGGCCCGGGCAAAATTACGTTCCTTGCGGGCCTGTTGTCGTTCGACAATGAGCGCTTCTATCTGCTCGGCGCTCAATTCGCTCTCTTCCAGCCCGGCACTTTTCTGTCGCTCCAGCCAGGCAGAAGGTTCCGAGACAAACAGGCCGAGCACGGATCCCAGTTTCAACAGTTGCCTGCGGCCGTCTTCCAGGCCGACCAACAACCGCGGACAGTCAAGATACTCTTTTCCCGTAGCAATCCGATTCAGTCCCCGGACCAGATCGAACAAATGGCCGATGGCCAGTGCGGTATTGAAATCATCGTCCATCGCCTCACAGAAGCGAGCCTCCACCATTTCGATGCGCTCCAGGATGTCACGCAGCTCCGGCAGCGGGTCGGGACAGGTCGCACCCTTTTCCACCGGATGGGCCGAAAGAACCTGCTCGGCGGCTCTAAGGGATTCGTAAAAACGGGACAAGCCGGCCTGGGCATCATCAAGGTTCTGGTCGGAGAAATCGATGGGGGAACGATAGTGAGCGCTGAGAATAAAAAACCGCACCACCTCGGGATCGAATTTTCCCAGGATGTCTCGGATGGTGAAAAAATTCCCCAGCGACTTACTCATTTTTTCCTGGTTGACGTTGACGAAACCATTGTGCAGCCAGTATTTGACAAAGGGCTTGCCACTGGCGCCTTCACTCTGGGCAATCTCGTTTTCGTGATGGGGGAAGACCAGATCCTTACCGCCACCGTGAATGTCAAAGGATTCACCCAGGTATTGCATACTCATGGCCGAGCACTCGATATGCCAGCCGGGACGTCCCGGTCCCCAAGGGGAATCCCAGAAGGGTTCACCGGGTTTGGCCGCCTTCCAGAGGGCAAAATCCATAGGGTTG
>JARRKW010000001.1:0-14675 GCA_037387645.1 Desulfuromonadaceae bacterium | reverse complement strand
CCAGCGGGCCCAGGCCTCCAGCCCCCTGACCGGCTTTCTGCGGGATTGACCACAGGGCAGGTCACCGACCTGCCCCTACGAAATCAGAACAGATGACAAACCCATGACCTTTCTCGACATCTTTCAAAACTACCATCCGCAACAGGTACGGGAATCCATTGCCGGCAAGACCGCCGCCGACGTGGAGCGGGCGCTGACCATGGAGCGCCTGCGGCCGGACGATCTGCAGGCGCTGCTTTCCCCGGCGGCCGTCCCCTACCTGGAGCAGCTGGCGGCTCGGGCCAACCGTTTGACCCTGCAGCGTTTCGGCAAAAACATCCTGCTTTACGCCCCGCTCTATCTCTCCAATTTCTGCAGTAACGGCTGCCTTTATTGTGGCTTCTCCGCCAGCAACCGGGTACCCCGCCGCACCCTGAACCTGGACGAAGTCGAAGCCGAGGCCCGGGTGCTGCATGAGATCGGCTTTCGCCATATTCTGCTGGTCACCGGCGAAGCTCCGCAAGTGGTGGATAACGACTATCTGGCCGCCTGCGTCCGGCGCATCCGCCCCCTGTTCAGCTCCATCGCCATCGAGGTTTACCCCATGGAAACAGCGGGCTACCAGGAGATGGTTGCAGCCGGAGTGGACGGACTGACCATCTATCAGGAAACCTACGACCGGGACCTCTACGCGCAGATACATCCCTTCGGTCGCAAACGTGATTTCAACTTCCGCCTGCTCACCCCCGAGCGTGGCGGCGCCGCCGGGTTGCGACGCATCGGCATCGGCTTTCTGCTCGGGCTGGGTGATTTTCGTAGCGAAGCCTTTTTCCTCGGCCTGCATGCCCTGCACCTCAGCCGCCATTACTGGCGCTCGCAGGTCAGCGTGTCCTTTCCCCGCCTGCGCCCGGCCGATGGAGGATTCCAGCCGTTACATCCGGTCTCGGACCGGGAATTCGTTCAATTGATCTGTGCCCTGCGCCTGCTGCTGCCCGATGCCGGACTGGTGCTGTCAACCCGGGAAAGCGCCACCCTGCGCGACAACCTGCTCCCCCTGGGCATCACCCAGATGAGCGCCGGGTCCTGTACCGCCCCCGGCGGTTACGCCGACCGCGACCTGAGCACCCAACAGTTCACCATCGATGACGATCGCAGCGCCGCGGAAATCTGCCGCCTGATCCGTTCCCGCGGCTATGAAGCGGTCTGGAAGGACTGGGACGAAGCCTTCCTGCATGCCAGGTAAACGCTTTCGTTCCCCCGGCGGAGTCCGTGCCTTGCCCAATGCCATTGATTTCAATCTCTATCTGATCACCGATCGTCGCCAGGTTCCCGGCGGCGATCTCGTCCCGGCGGTGCGAGCCGCGCTCAGGGGGGGAGTAACCGCGGTGCAATTGCGGGAAAAGGATCTGAGTGCCCGCGAATTGCTGCCCCTGGCCCGGGAATTACGGCGCCTGACCCGGGAATTCGGCGCAAAACTGCTCATCAACGACCGTCTCGATGTGGCCCTGGCGGTCGAAGCCGACGGGGTGCATCTCGCCGGCAACTCGTTGCCGGTGGCTGAAACCCGGGGCCTGCTCGGCCCGCAAGCGTTGATCGGCGTATCGACCCACCATCCCGATGAAATTGCCGCGGCGGCAGCCGACGGCGCCGATTTTGCCACCTTCGGTCCGGTCTATTTCACTCCGTCCAAGGCGGCCTTCGGCGCCCCGGCCGGTCTGGCCCAATTGCGTCAAGCCTGTGTCCAAACCCAACTGCCGGTCTTCGCCCTGGGCGGCATAACCGCCGAGCGGCTCCCCGAGCTGTTTGCCACCGGCTGCCGCCGCATCGCCTGCATCGGCGCTATTTTGGCAGACGAGAACCCTGAGGTTGCCGCCGCCACCCTGGCAAACCGCATGCAGCCGTTCGCTGACAGCGCATTCTGAGTAAAAACTCCAAATGTCGTTTGCCTCGCAGAATTTTAAAAAATCCTGCGTGACCAGTATGTTTTATGGCATAGAACTGCTATAATAACAGGAAGTCTTCTCTATATTTTTATCATACCCGGGTTTTCATGTGCCTCCGAAGCAAACCCGCCAAATGACCAATCAGATCAAATCCGGCGTAACTGGCTGCAAACATCCTTACCGCCTCTCGAAACACCAGAGGAGGCAGAAGACGGGCGGGCGCCGGTTGCAGCGCAAAGACTCGGCACC
Organism: Desulfuromonadaceae bacterium; assembly: GCA_037387645.1. GTDB lineage: Bacteria > Desulfobacterota > Desulfuromonadia > Desulfuromonadales > Trichloromonadaceae > Trichloromonas. The sequence continues at coordinate 12,504 of JARRKW010000001.1, read as the reverse complement.
GGCACGAGCCAGGCCGCCCTCTCAACAGAGGAATATCCATGGCGGGTTTTACCCAAAACGACTTCCACAGCCTCAATACGAGTCTGCTTTCCCTGCTCAACTCATACCCCCTGGGAATGGTCGGCCTGGACAGGGAAGCCCGAATCATTCTGTGGAATCAGGCGGCGCAACGCATTCTGGGCTGGAGCGCCGAAGAAACGCTGGGACAGCCGGCCGAACGCATTCTAGGCACAGCCGATCTGGCCACACGCAGGTATTTCAGACGGGTCATGGCAGGCGGGTCGCTTTCCCGAAAAGAACTCCGGCAGAAAACCAAAACCGGTAAATTCATTGATGTCAGCTGGTCGGCCACACCGTTGCGGGAGACCAGCGCCACGCCCACAGGCGCCTTGATCCTGATTGAGGATATCACCTCCCGAAAAGAACTCAAACGGGCGCTGATCGAATCGGAACGGTTTGCGCGGGCCATTTTCGATGCGTTGCCGCAACATATCGCCATCATCGATCAAAACGGCATCATCATCGCCGTCAACAAGGCCTGGCGGGATTTTGCCACCAGCGCTTCCGAACAACCGGAGCAGCTCTGTGAAGGAACCAATTATCTGGCTGCCTGCAATGTTACCTCGGGGGACGGCGTGCAGGAAGCGGAAGCCTACGCCCAGGGGATCCGCGCCGTCATGGACGGAACCCTGATCGAATTTTCCCTGGAATATCCCTGTCATACATCGAATCAACAATCCTGGTTCAACGGTCGGGTCAGTCGCCTGCCCGGCGATGGACCGCTGCAGCTCGTCATCTCCCATGAAAACATCACCGAACTGAAACTGGCGGAAAAAGCGATTCAACAGCTGGCTCAGTACGACCCGTTGACCCAACTGCCCAACCGTATGCTGCTGCATGACCGTCTCGGACAGGTTCTAGCCAAGGCCAAACGGGAAGATCTCAAAGCTGCGGTGCTGTTTCTCGATCTGGATCGTTTTAAAATCATCAACGACAGTTTCGGCCACGCCGCCGGGGATGTGCTGCTGAAAACCGTAGCCGACCGATTGGCGGATTGTGTCCGGCGCAGTGACACGGTGGCCCGCCATGGCGGGGACGAATTCATCATTGTGCTGCCGCAAATCCAGCAAACGGAAGACATCATTTCCACCGCCAAAAAAGTCCTCCACACCCTCTCCGTCCCCATGCACCTGGAAGAACAGGAAGTCTTCACCTCAACCAGTATCGGCATCGCCCTCTATCCCAGCGATGCCCAGGACGTCGAAAGTCTGATCCGCTGCGCCGACATGGCCAGGTATCGAGCGAAAGAAAGCGGCCGCAACAACTATCAATTCTTTTCCTCGGAAATGAATGCCCAGGCCATGCAGAAGATTTCCATTGAAAGCGGCCTGCGCCACGCCCTTGAGCGTGAAGAAATGCTGTTGTACTTTCAGGAACAGATCGATCTGAACAGCCAAAAAATAACCGGGGTTGAGGTGCTATTGCGCTGGCAACATCCCAAACTCGGCATGCTCATTCCCGGAGACTTTCTGCAACAGGCCGAAGAAACCGGTCTTATTCTCCCTATCGGCGAATGGGTCCTGCGCACCGCCTGCAAGCAAAACCGACTCTGGCACAAACAGGGTCTGCCACCCATGCGGATAGCCATCAACCTGTCCCGCAGGGAGCTCCATCACCCCCGCTTCGTCGAAACCCTGAGCCGGATTCTCACGGAAACGGGCATGGATCCCCAGTGGCTGGAACTGGAAATGACGGAAAACCTGCTGAGCAACAACAGTGAAGTCACGGCAAAACGCCTCCGGGAACTAAAAAAACTCGGGGTCCTGCTGACCATTGACGATTTCGGAACCGGGCTGTCCTCCCTGCGGAATCTACAGCAGCTCCCCATCGACCGGATTAAAATCGACCATTCATTTCTGAAAACCTTCAAACCCCATTCGGACTCTTCCACCATCATCAAAACCATCATCGCCATGGCTCACAGCCTCTGCCCGAAAGTCATTGCCGTCGGGGTGGAAACCAATGAACAAAAGATGTTTCTGACGGAACACCATTGCGATGAAATCCAGGGATATTATTTCTCCCGACCGGTCGACCAGGAAAAATTCAATAAATTATTGTTTTCCATGTAGAACGGGCCGATTTTTAGCATTTGACAACCTCGCACGCTTCAGCTAACGTTTAAACATGGAACAAAACTCTAGACATTTCACTTACATAAAAAACAAGAGTCCGGTTGCCGGCGGTCGCATCAACGGTATTCCCTCGACACCCCAGCGACAGGCCGTGCTCCAGGCCCTCGCCGTCCGCGATAAACACTCCAGTGCGGATGAAATCTACCAACAAGCCAAGAAACTGCTGCACGGCCTGTCTCGACGCGCGGTCTATCAAACCCTGGAAACCCTGGTAAAGACCGGTATGGTGAAAAGTTTCGAGAGTCCCCAGACGCCCCCCCAGAAACATTCGGGACAAGCCCGCCTGCTCTGCATCGGTTGCGGTCAACTCGGCGATCTGACCGAGGCGTCCCTGGAAGATCTCGTTCCCTGGTACCAGCAACCCCAAGAGGGGCAATTGAACAATTACTCCTTTGTGTTCACCGGACTCTGCTCCCATTGCCTGGCCGATACCAAGACGGGCAAGTTTGGTGGCCAATAACGGCTCTGTCCAGACCGCAAAAAACCGGGAATTGGGGTTAGTTGGCGCGTTCGAAAGAACAGATCAGCTTCCGATCCTGGTCGGCAAGATAGGAAAACTGAACCCCTATTCCGGCCCTGCACTGGTCTTCCCGTTGCACCCCACCAACGGCCCAGACCACTTCAATTTCACCCTCAACGGTATAAGCGCCGGGGACCTGAATCCGCACCGGGCAGACCTGGCCAAGAGAAAGGGGTGAAGCCAGCACCACAAACATGCCGCTGCCGGAAACATTCTGCGTGACCCCCTTTTGCACCCCCTGATCCGTATCGATTTCAACCTGCCACTCGGCAACGAACCGGGGCAGAATCCGCCGGTTCCTCTCGCCCTGCTGGGGACGCAACCTTAAATATCGTTGTCCACTCCAGCAAAGCAAAAAAAGCAGACTCAGCAAAACCCACCATTCTATGAAACTCACCCACAACTCCTCTGTTCTGGAATCAAGCTGATCTTTCTTCCCCGGCAGTATCCAATCCCGCCAAAGAAAACTCCATCAGCGCGTCAAACCCCGCCGCAGAAAACAGTTCTGCCAAGCCGCGGCAACCCGGCGCACGTTCATTTAAGAAGCCAACCATAAACCCTGATTTAATAGCGATCTTCCAGATAATCCGGCACCTGATTGTACCAGTCGGGGCGTTGTCGGCCACGACGGATGGCGAGCTCAATCTCCACCAGGAGCCGCTGCCGGTCCTTGGGATAACTGCCGGCCAGATGGATAAAATTGGAAACATGATTGGAACGCAAAATGGTTTTTTCGGGGGCCAGATGCAGCAGCAGTTCCTGGGCTTCTTCGAGAATCTCCCCGCGTGACAACGGCTGGATGGTTCGGAGGAAGTCATCGTTGCGCCGGACAAACAGGGTCAACAAAGAGAAATAGGCCGGGGACAACGCCGTAATCCAGCGCCCCGTGGCCCGGGCATGTTCCAGGCTGCGGCGCTTTCCGGCCAGCCCGAGGATGGCGGTCACGGAGAGTTTCAACCCGGAAGATTGGGCTTTGCGGCACTGCTCCAGCATGGCCTCAGCCGAAAATCCCTTGTTGATCGCTTGCAGCGTTGCCGGATCGGCGCTCTCCAGGCCGAAATAGAGGATGCGCAGCTTCTGCTGCCGCAATCGCCGCAACTCCTCAAAATCCTTGCCGGCCAGACTGGCCGGTGAGGCATAGCTGCCGACCCGCCGCAAGTTGGGAAAGGTTTCCCGCAACGCCGCTAAAATCTCCTCCAGGCCCGCCTGCGGGTAAACCAGGGCGTCGCCATCGGCCAGAAACACCCGCTGGATCCGCTGCCGAAAGGCCGCCGGCACCCGTTGCATTTCCACAATAATCTCCGCCACCGACCGCAGACGAAAGATTTTGTCCTTATACATGCCGCAGAAGGTGCACTGGTTCCGGGAGCAACCGATGGTAATCTGAAAAATCAGGCTGTACGCCTCACTCGGAGGACGAAACAACGGGTAGTTATAAGGAAAAAAGTCCATGGAATCAAACCCGGGGATGCAAGGAGGCGAACCATGCGGACAACATCAAATTCTGTTGGCGGGAAGCAACCCCTTCGTCCAGCGTTTATCGGCCGCAACCATCCGTTCTTTCCCGGCACCAGAAATCGATCGGGGGTTGCCAGCCTCCCTCGCGCCCTGTGCCGCCGGGGGTTGCACAGAGAACAATTAAGTTTAAACTTTAATCAAAGACAGACGTCATCAAGGCAACAACTCAGCCCACATCACCCGTTCCCAGGAGGCGCCCCATGACAAAACTGGAACTGACCGATGAGCAGCAGCAGGTTCTCAACGATCTTCTGGAAGCAACCCTTTCCGACCTGAGCATGGAAATCTCCCATACCGACCAGAAAGATTTCCGGGACGGGTTGAAGCAGCGCCGGGAAACGTTGCAATCGATTCTCGCCGCCCTCAAATGAGTTGGCAGGGCAAACAAGATTGACCCCGAAGGGGGACGTCCATCGGCGGCGTCCCCCTCCCCGAACCGATCACCCTCGCCGCGCAGGGATTGAGGGCAAGGGGAGCTTTATTCCGGCCACATATAACATTCCCCCGCAAAAACAGCCAACCACAAATGCGCTGGCATACCCCCGGACGACAGATAAAAAAAGGCAGGCGCCGCATTCGGCAACCCGCCCGGGAGGAAAAAAGAAGTCTTTAGTCGGTTACTTTTTTACAAAATTGGTCTGCGCGTTACAACTTGGACATTTTTTCGGTTTACAGCGACCTTCCTTTTCATAGCCGCATTTCTCACAACTCCAGAGCGCCATGGGAACCTCCTTTGTGCTTGTCGATTTAAGTTAAATATGACCTTTTTGGTTATGTTTACTCCATGGCTCTGCCGTTGTCAACAGGTTTTTCCCTTTGGGTCCATTATCCGGGATGGTACCGATAACCGACCCCATGCACGGTCAGGATGACCTCGGGAGCAGCGGGATTCCGTTCGATTTTTTTGCGCAGTTGGGCAATGTGCTGATCCAGGGTACGGGTGGTGCCCTGATAGTCGATGCCCCAGACCCGGTTGAGCAGCTCGTCCCGGCTGAGCACCTGTCCCGGCGAGCAATAAAAGACCTCGATCAGCTTCAACTCCCGGGCGGTCAGGTTGACCATCCCCGCCGGCAGCCGCGCCTGATAACGTTTGCAGTCGATTTGCGCCGCGCCGAAGGAAAAACTTTCCGGCAGTTCCTCAGACGGCGCGGCCGCCGGACCTGTCCGCCGTAAAACGGCGGCGATCCGGGCCCGCAGTTCATGCAGGCCGAAGGGCTTGGTGACGTAATCATCGGCCCCGAGTTCCAGCCCAATGACCTTGTCGATCTCCTCCCCCTTGGCCGTCAGCATAATAATGGGCACACGGCCATTCTTTCGCCGGACCTCCCGACAAACCTCATAACCGCTTTTTCCCGGCATCATAACATCCAGCAGCAGCAAATCGATGCCGCCGGCATTGAAGGCCTGCAGCGCGGCATCGCCGTCACCGACGGCCATAACCTCATAGTCCTCGGCAGTCAGCAGATCCACCAGACCTTCGCGCAGAGGCACTTCGTCTTCGGCGACCAGAATACGAATTGTTTTCACCTCGTGGTTTTCCTTTCCCTCGGCAGCAGAATTTCGAAACAGCAGCCGCCGCCGGACCGTTCCCGACAACTCAGCTCGCCACCCATATCCCGCAGTAGTTGGCGGGCGATAGTGAGTCCGAGTCCGCTGCCCGGCTTGCGGCTGGTCAGGGAATCATCAATACGGTGGAATTTTTCAAAAATCCGCTGGCATTGTCCGACAGGCACGCCGGGCCCTCGGTCCAGAACCAGAACGCGACAGCGCTGTTCCTCCCATGCCAGTTCCACCTCCAGAGTCGGGCTGTTCTCCGCATACTTGAGAGCGTTGTCGATAAGGTTGAGAACCGCCTGTTCAAAGGCATCGCGATCAATCCGAACCAGCCCGCCGCCAGCAGGAAGACGCCGCAGCAGAGTCATCCCCGCCTGCTCCAACCGCATCGTCTGGGAAGTCAGGAGGCCGGTCAGAATCTCGGCCGGATCGAATTCGGCCAGGGCATAGGTCTTCTGTCCCTGTTCCAACCTGCCGAAATCGAGCACATTATTGACCAGACGGGAAAGACGCTGGCTCTCCTCCACAATGACGTTCAGATAACGACCACGTTTCGCCTCTTCGAGAATACGCCCCTCGGCCAGTAATTCAGCGTACATGCGGATGGTGGTCAGGGGGGTCTTGAGCTCATGGGAGACATTGGCCACAAAGGAGGTTTTGCGCCGGGCATCGGTCAGGTTGCGCCAGGCCTGCCAGAGCAACAGGGAACCGCCGAACAGGATCGCCGCCACGAAAGCAGCGACCACCAGGGAGGCCAGCAGCAGAAAACTCTTCCCTTCGGACTGTCCGGGCAGTCCCCGGGGAGCATAGGCGGCCACCTGCCAATGGGGCAAGGCCGGCCCGACGGGCAGAGACAGAATCCGGGGGGTATGGGCGGCAACCATATCGGTTCCGCTCTGGAGAAAAATATCGCCGTTGCCGTCGAGCAGGGCATAGACCTCGCCGGCCGGCGGCTCCGCCGGCAGAACACCGGTCAAGCGGGAAAACAGGGCCATGGTCTCCATTTCAATGCCATAGCGCTGCGCGGAATCAGGGGACGGGGTCCAACCCAGCAAATAAAAGCGATTTTCCCAGAACCAGGGGATCCAGCCACCGGAACCAGGCGGAGCCGCCCCCTCCGCGTCCGCAACCGGCGCAACGCTTTGGCTTTGCAGTTTGGACTGGGTCAGTTCCCGCAATTGTCGGCGGGCTGAAAACAGGACGGCGGCCGGTTCGCCGGCGGAACCCGGCCCCGGATCGCCAGACGGAACCTGCCAGGAACGGCGGCCACCGAACAGGGAATCGTAACGACGCAAAAACTCGGCCTCCTCGTCATTGAGGGGCTGCCGAGAATCCGGCAGGGTCAGGCCCTGCTCGGGCGACCAGATGAAAACGTTGCGAACCAGCGGATTCTCCAGACGCCAGGCCTCAAGCTGATCCGCCAGATGTTGCCGCGGCAGGCTTTGCAGCGTAACCAGCAGACCGTCCTTAACTTCGGCGACCGCCAGATCGATACTTTCGGCCACGGCTCTAACCCGTTCGCCAACGGCGGCCACGGCCGTTCCGGCCAGGCGCTCCCGTTCATGCTGCAACAGACGCAAAGCCATCCCCCCGATCAACAGGGTCGGGACCAGCAACAACACCCAGGCGGCAATGATAACGCCGGTTCGTCTCATCTCTCCACCGCTCCGCTCAGGCCGGCAGGCAACGGCGGAGAGGGAGACATTCGCCCTCCCCGCCGGTTGCGGCCCGGTCAATAGGCTTTTTGCTGACTGCGCACCCGATAACTTTCGGAACGCAGTTCCTTCTTGCGCGAACTGCTGATCTGCTCTTCCGCGAATTCAGTCGCATCCGTTTCCAGCGCCGCCGCCTCGTCGGCCAGATCGTCAAAACCGAGGCGGGAACTCTTGGCTTTCAACTCCACACTGGTCTCGCGCAGGGTCTGCACGGCTTCCTCCTGCTGCCCGGCATTATACAGATCGAGAGCCTTATCCCGCGCCACCGCCATTTCATTCTCGATGACAGCTGCCTGCACCTTTTTATTGGCGCCCCGGCGCACTTCTTCCCGACTGCCGCTGATTTTCGCCGCAATCCGGGCGCTAGAGTTTTCCACCCGAGCGGTCAGGGCATTCTCATAGGAACAGCGGGCGGTGGCCAGCTCCAGGGTCTGGCCGGCGCGAGCAGCCGGCACGGCCACTTCAATCAGGGCGAATTTTTCCTGTCCGCCATAGAGTTGATTCATCTGAATTTCAATGCGATTGCCCCGGATCCGTCCTTCCCGGCCAATCACCCGCAACGGCTTGATCCCGCTCGGACATTCCACCTCAACCACCACCCGACGGGCGGCGACGCTCAGGACGTCACCGAGTTCGGCGGCAAAGATCCGAGCCAGATCGCCGCTGTCCTCGACGAAATAATGGTTGCCGTCGCTGCTGGCGGCGAGCCGGGTCATGAGATCCTCGTTGAAATCCGTTCCCATACCGATGGTGGTCACCGAGATGCCTTCCTTGAGCAGGGCCGAGCCCAAGCGCGCCAGGTCCCCGGGTTCACTGGGGCCGACGTTGGCCAGGCCATCGGACAACAGAATCACCCGATGCACATAGGGTCGATCCACATGGCGCCGCACCTCCGCCGCGCCCTGACTGACCGCGCCGAACAGGGCGGTATTGCCGCCGGGCTGAATGCCGCGAATCCGCCCCTCGATCCATTCCCGGTCGGCCACGCTGGCAGCGGACACCAGCGTCCGCACCTGATGATCATAGACGACGAGAGAGAACAGATCTTCGGAACCGAGCCGACGCAGGGCTTCGATGGCCGCCTGCCGAGCCTTTTCAATCTTGCGTCCGGCCATGGAACCGGACCGGTCGAACACCAGGGCCAAATTCACCGGCGGACGAACAGCGGCCACCGGCATCATGGGGGCATCCAGGGAAAGCTTGATCACCACCGATTGAGACGCGCCGGCGGACAACACTTCCTGATTCAGGGCCAGACCACAGCCGATCAACGGACCTGCGGCGGCGCTGGCAAAACCAGCCGGACTCAACACTACCGCCATCAGAAAAATCGTGAAAAAATATCGTTTCAGCATGGCATCCTCCTTTTTCGCTACGCTCCTGAGTCAAACCCGGCGGGGCCATCCCACCAGTTCGTCTTCAGTAGAGCACAACCCTGAAAAGGAGTTGTCACCAGGGGGTAAAAAGGTTGTAAAGAAATTGTCATGGCTCCCAAAGCAAACCGTTCCCCACGGCAGGCTGGACGTCAGGCCCGAATCTGAAAGCGTTCAATGGCCTGCAGGTGGCGCCGAATGTCCTCCACCAACTGCGGACTGTCCGTCACATCCAGCGCCGCCAAAAAATAATGATAAGCGGCGGTCGTGGCACGGGGTTGCCGCAGCAGCGCTCTTCCCGCACCGAAATACGCCCGATCGAGGGCGGCGTCCGTGGGGCGCTCGGCAATGAAACGTCGAAACAGGGACAGGGCCTGGGCATACTCCCGCCGAGCCAACAATGCTTCGCCAAGGCGCAACAACAACGCGGAGGACAATTCCAGGCGTTGTTGGCGCCCGGAAATGCGCAGGTAAAGATCCACGGCCCGCTCCAGTTCCCCGGCGGCCACGGCCCGCTCGATCTGCCCAGGGAGTCCCCCGCTGTCACGGCTGCCCGCAGCGGCAGCAGCAACGGACGGCGCCCGTTCTGGACCATGGCGACGTTGCCAGCGAGTCAGCGCGGCAAACCAGCGATCAAAGCCAAACGCCATGGCCATGCCGGCGAGGAATCCGCCGATATGGGCGCCATGAGCGACCCCGCCACCCGTGCCACCGCCGCTGAGCAAAAAAGGCAACAGATTATCCAGGAGCAGAAAAAAACCGAGCACCAGACGGGCAGGCACCAGAAAGGTGGTCATGATAAAGGGGAACAGAAAAACAAAAAGCTTCACCCGGTTGCGGGGAAACCAGAGAAAATAGCAGCCGAGCACACCGGAAATGGCCCCCGAAGCTCCCACCAGGGGGATCTGTGAGCGGGGCACGAACAGGGCGAAAAACAACGTCGCCGCCACCCCGGCAAGAAGATAGAGCAAAAGGTAGCGCACGGCCCCGAGGCGGTATTCCACATTGTCGCCGAAAATCCACAAAAACAGCATATTGCCGCCCAGATGCAGCCAACCGCCATGCAGAAACAACGAGACGAACAGGTTGACAAACGAGGGCGAGGCGGGCCGGAAACCGTAACGGAAAAGAAACAGATCATAGGCGGAGAGCTGCTCCAGAAGGAGCCTGACCGACTGCGGTCCATGCACCCCGGACGCCCGAAGATATTCATAGATCAGGGGATCATTCAGCTCGGGACGGGCACTGGACAACGGCAGGGTCACCAGCACGAACACCAGAATATTGAGCCCAATGAGCAGATAATTGCTGTAGGGAATGCCCGGGGGATTGGGCATGTCGCCGACCGGCATAAACATGATGGCAACCTTTTGTTATGCACACCCCGGCCCGGATTATCCCTGGAACCTTCCGCGGCAACCGGCAAATACCCGTCATTCCAGGCCGTTGTTAAAGGTTGAGCTTAACACAGCGCCGCAGCTTGCACCACTCTTGCTTTTTCCCCGGCAACAGGCTATTCTCGCCGCCAACGGAGGGCAAAATCGTGAACTTTTTATATATTCTCGACCTCATCGGCACAGCGGCCTTTGCCGCTTCCGGCGCCTGGGCCGGTGTGCGCCGGGAGATGGACCTGTTCGGCGTGCTGGTTCTCGGCATGGTCACCGCCACCGGCGGCGGGACCCTGCGCGATGTTCTGCTCGGCGACTTCCCGCCCTTCTGCCTGAAAAACGAAACCTACCTCTTCCTCTCCATTGCCGTAGCCCTGATTATCTTCTTTCTGCACCGCCGCCTGGAGTTCCTACAGCATCCCCTGCTCTATTTCGACGCGGTCGGCCTCGGCACCTTCGTCGTCATCGGTACCGGCAAAGCCCTGACATACCAGATGGGCGTCATCGGCGCCGTGAGCATGGGTATCATGACCGCCACGGCCGGGGGCATCATGCGCGATGTCCTCTCCAACCAGGTCCCATTGGTTCTGTGCCGGGAAGTCTACGCCTCCGCCTGTCTGGTAGGCGGGGCCTTGATGTTTCTGCTGCACCAGACAACCATGCCGCCCACCCTGATCGCCACCGTCAGTGCCCTGACAGTCATTCTGTTACGCCTGTTGGCCATCCGGCACAACTGGTCATTGCCCCGGGCACAATCCTGACGCATGTAAAATCCTTGATTTAGTCCCAACATTATTTATTATTTACCCTGAAACTCATCCGCAATCCAATCAGGGGAGGCATCCCATGCATGCAGTACGGGTCAAAGGTACCGCAAAAACACTTCGCGTCGGCAAGGTAGTCTGCCTGGCCAGAAATTATTCCGACCACATCAGGGAGCTGGGTAACGAAACGCCGGAAAAAGCGGTATTGTTCATCAAACCTTCGAGCAGCATTATCGGCCAGCGGGAACCGGTAATCATCCCCGATTTTTCACAAAACTGCCAGCACGAGGTGGAACTCGCCGTACTCATCGGAAAATGGGGGAAAAACATCCGGCCCGAGGACGCCCTCGACTATGTCTCCGGTTACGGTGTGGCCATCGACATGACCCTGAGGGATGTGCAAAGCGAGCTCAAAGCCCAGGGACTGCCCTGGGATGTCGCCAAAGGCTTCGATACCGCCTGTCCCCTGTCCGATTTCGTTCCGGCCGGCGAAATCTCTGATCCGCACAACCTGCGCATCACCCTGAAAGTTAATGAACAGCTGCGCCAGGACGGCTCGACCGCGCAGATGATGCGACGGATTCCGGAAATCATCGCAACCATTTCCAGCATTTTCACCCTGGAAGAGGGGGACGTCATCCTGACCGGAACCCCGGCCGGGGTCGGACCGGTGCAGAGCGGCGACCGGATGCTGGCGGAAATTGAAAAAATCGGCTCTCTGGAGATCCCCATTCAATGAAACCACGCATAGTACTCATCGGCCCCGGCAGACTCGGCCAAGCGGTCACCTGTTTATTGGCGGAAGCCGGCTACCCCATTGTCGCGGTGATCAGCCGCAACCTCGAACGCGCGGTTACCGCCGCCCGTTTCGTCGGCAATCGCGCCGCCGGCACCAGCGACTTTTCCCGGGCCAAGGAAGGCGATATCGTCCTGCTGGCCCTGCCGGACGATTTGCTGGCGGAAACCGCTCTGCGCCTGCGGGAAAACGATTACCTGGCCCCGGATGCCGTGCTGATCCACTTCAGTGGACTCCATCCGGCGGCAATCCTCAACCAGGGCTCCGCGCCTGCCGTCGGCGCCCTGTCCCTGCATCCATTGCAAACCTTTGCCGACGCGGTCAGCGGCTTGCGCAACCTGCCCGGCACCCCCTTTGCGGTGGAGGGGGATAAAACCCTTCTCCCCCTGGGCTATTCCCTGGTTGAAGCCATGGGAGGCACCCCTTTCCGCTTGGACAGTGAGCAGAAGCCCCTGTATCATGCCGCCGCCTGCGTCGCTTCCAATTACCTGGTTACCCTGGCCGCCGCCTCCGGACAGATCCTGGCGGCCTGCGGCTTTTCCGAAGAGGAAGCCCTGAAGCTGCTGCTTCCCCTGATCCATGGCACCATCCGCAATCTGACCACCCTCGGCCCGCAACAGGCCCTGACCGGGCCTATCGCGCGCGGCGACGTACAAACCGTCGCCAGCCATCTGCAAGCCA